>CAYSQK010000068.1:0-8664 GCA_964433075.1 uncultured Dehalococcoidales bacterium | reverse complement strand
CAGGAGAATTCGTCAGGTTTTTCAGACGGAATCCGTTCTCGGTAACCCATTTGATAAACCGCGCCAGTACCAGCGCATGAATCTGAGGGTTCTTGATGATGCCGCCTTTGCCGACTTCCTTCTTTTCAGCCTCGAATTGCGGTTTGACCAGGACGACGATGTTCCCGTTTCTGTCAAGATGTTTCACAACGGAAGGCAGTATTTTTTCAACCGAGATAAAAGAAACATCGATAACAATAATATTTACCGTATCGTCAAGGTCAACCGGATACCGGGCGTTAACCTTCTCCATGACAACCACCCGTTTGTCTTTCCTTAACCGGTAATCGAGCTGGTTGTACCCGACGTCAATTGCGTACACCTTCGATGCTCCTCTCTGGAGCAGACAATCGGTAAACCCTCCGGTCGATGCCCCCACATCGATGGCAATACTGCCCGTAACATCGATACCGAAAGAATCGAGAGCATGGTCAAGTTTCAGTCCTCCCCTGCCGACGAATGCCGGTGCGCCTGCTACAGTAACGTCGGCATTGTCATCGACCGGAGTCCCGGCTTTCTGCACAGGCTTATCATTCACCCTGACACTGCCCGCCATGATGATCGCCTGGGCTTTTGCCCGGCTTTCCACTAATCCCCTGTCTACGAGAAGCGTATCGATTCTTTTTTTACCCACGCCTGTCTTTTCCCTTAATTGTCATACAGATGCCCGTAACGGACATCGAGCGCCGTACCGGTACCGGTATATTCATACTTCTTCATGACATCTTCTTTCAATTCACTGCCGAGTCCCGGCCCGGTCGGCGGAATAATGTATCCTTCCTCCCATCGAATCGGGACGGTCATTATCTCTGCATAAAAGTCGCCCATGGTAACGATGCTTTCCTGAATGAGGAAATTAGGGCTGCAGGTATCGATGTGCACATTCGCCAGAAATTCAATTGGTCCGGCGTAAAAATGCGGGGCAATCTGAGCATAATACGCTTCAGCCATGCCGGCTATTTTTTTCGCTTCAAGGATACCGCCGACCCGTCCGAGGGGAAATTGAAGTATCTGTGCCGCCTGTTTCTGCAAAACCTCTCTGAATTCGTACTTCGTAGAAAGCCGTTCGCCGGTCGCAATCGGAATACTGGTATGACGGGCCACCCTTGCCATTTCGTCCTTGTTCTCGGGCGGTACAGGCTCTTCGAACCACATCGGGTCATACTTCTCAAGTCGTTTTGCCAGTCGGATGGCACTCGAAGTCGTCATCTCTCCATGGGTGCCGATAAGTAAATCACAGGCATCGCCCACCGCTTCACGGACAGCTTTCGTGACCCGTTCGGCATTCTCCAGTCTCTTCAGCGAAAGCTGATACGGGGCTTCGACGGTAACCGGTTCGACAGGGTCGAACTTTAAAGCGGTGAAACCCATTTTCACATGATACGCCGCCCGTTCCGCCGCAACGTCGGCAATCGTCTGGGCACTTCGCCGCTCAGGAGGAGCGTCGGGAGCCGGCATGATATAGGTATAGCTCCTCAGTTTTTCATGGTACTTTCCTCCCAGCAGATTGTATATCGGCTGGTTGAGCTCTTTCCCGATAATATCCCAGCAGGCAATCTCGATGCCGCTGATAATGCCCATCTTCGCCGTATCGGGGTGCTGGTCATACCCGCTGGCATAGATACTCCGCCACAAGGTTTCTATCTGAAAAGGGTCTGTACCGATGACGAACCGCTCAGCCACTGACTCTATCAATTTCGCAACGAGTTGCGGATTGAACGGAACATCGTACGCCTCACCGATTCCCTCGATGCCGCTGTCGGTAATAAGCTTGACGAACACCCAGTTTCTTCCCCCGGGGCCGTGGGGGTCCACCACGTACGTCTTTACATCGGTTATCTTCATGCTCTTCTCCTTGTATCACGTTATAGGACATTATAGAACTTTTTCCCGCAGATACGAAAGAATCAGACTATTCATTGATTGAACCGGCACGTTCGGGTACAGTATAATCGAGTCATAGCGAAAGTCCCGGTGAGAACAAAGGACGGTTAACCGTGCATGAACTCAGCATTACCCAGAATATCCTCGATATTACCGTTAAACAGGCTGAACAGGCTGAAGCCACGAAGGTGTCGAAAGTCCACCTTGTCATCGGTGAAATGTCGGGAATCGTTGGAGAATGCGTTGATTTTTATTTTCACATAATCGGAAAAAACACGATTGCTGCCGAAGCCGAACTCACCATCACGAACATACCGACGCTTCTCAAATGTAACTCCTGCGGAAGAGAATATAAAGCGGAAGAAAATAGCTGGACATGTCCGGACTGCCAGGTAAAAAACTTCGAGATTGTTGCCGGACGTGAATTATATGTAGAAAGTATCGAGGTGGAATAATGGCAATAAAAGTAATCCGGGTTCAGGAAGATATTCTGCGGGCCAACGACGAGATTGCACGACAGAACGAAAAACTCCTCAATGAAAAAGGCGTCGTCATGATTAATGTCATGTCTTCTCCCGGCGCCGGGAAAACGACGACCCTTTTGAAAACAATCGAAAAAATGGGAGAGAAAGCGCGTATCGGCGTCATCGAAGGGGATGTTGCGTCTTCGGTCGATGCTGAAAAAATCGCCGTAAAATCAGTCCCCGTCATCCAGATTAATACCGCCGGCGGCTGTCACCTTGATGCCAATATGCTTGAACACGCTCTTCAGGACATGCCCCTCGATGATATCGACCTCCTCTTCATTGAAAACGTCGGCAACCTCATCTGCCCGGCCGGCTTCGCCCTCGGTGAGCAGAAGAACATTATGATTTGCAGCACCCCCGAAGGCCATGACAAACCCTACAAGTACCCGAACATGTTTACCCAGGTTTCAGTCGTCCTGGTCAACAAAATGGACATCGCTCCCCTTCTGGATTTTGACATGGATGAATTCCAGACAGCCGTTAAAGGACTGAATCCGGGCGTAAAAATCATCCCGATTTCCGCCAAGACCGGCGAAGGCATGGATGAGTTCTGCTCCTGGCTCGAAGGCCTCCTGAAGAAATAGTAACTGACATAAAAAAGGCCTGCCTTGATGTGCAAGGCAGGCCTTTTCTTTTTCGGTTGATTCCTTATACCTTCATCCCCAGCATCATCTTCAATCTGAGTTTCATCATCCCCCAGGTACCGATTTTGCTGGCCATGATATTCATGAACGTTTCATCTTTACTCTTGAACGGTACGTTCGTCGTATCTTTCCAAGTCATCACGCTGGCGCCCGTTTTACAGGTCGTTACACAATTTCCGCAACCGATACACCGTTCCTCGATGACCACTGCCTTCCCGTCTTTCATGACCCGGGCATCCATCTGGCACCGGCTGACGCAGACGCCGCATCCGACGCAGGCATTCGTATCGACCGTGCAGTAGTAATTCGACGTGTAGAACGCTGCAGGATTCGGTGATTTCTTCGCCGCCGAAAGCGGACCGCAGCAGTCGCCGCAGCAGCAGCATATGTTTTCAGGGTTGACTGAATTCTCCGGCTGCAGGATGAATCCGGCATCCCGTGCTTTATCGAGCACCTCGTACACTTCTTCCCTGGTAATCTCTCTGCCGATACCCATTTCGATGTACTGCCGTGCATGGCGCGGCCCCACCTGTATACAGGTTTCCCGTATGTCTGAATATTTACAGGGCTGATTCTGCATGTCTTTCATCTGCCGGCACACACAATTCGCCACCGAAAACGGCCCCGGCTGCTGCTCGACAAGCTTTCTGACATCGTCATACACCCCGATGAGATTCTTTTCAGGCAGCGGCACGCTTTTTTCAACCGGTATCGTCCGCAACTGGGGAACCATCTTCCTCTTCGGTTTGTCTTTCGGGGCCTCCCCCATTCTGGCAAAGGTTTCCTCATGGTATTTGTCGAGGTCCTTGATAAAATCAGGGGTCAGCCGGTTAACCTGAAAGTCAATCATCCCTCCGGCAGAAACGCCGACATTTTTGTACAGCCGTTGGTCATCAGGCTGAAACTTCACGAGAATCGTTCCTTTTCGTACCATCTCGTTGAGTTTTTTCTGCAAATCATCCTGAGAAAAAACCATACCTGCTTTTTTTACCCGTTTGAGAATAGTCTGCGCCGGTTCCCACTTCATCGTCGAAAGCAGCGTGGCTATTTTTGCTTCTTCCCGGGTCAGCAGATGCTTGAGGAGCGTAATATCAGCTCCTGTCTCGGATGCCTGAAACCCCGCCGGACCGCTGTCCAGATGGCGCTGCAGCTCACGGTAAATGGTATCTTCATTCTTCATCGAAAAATCCCTCGCTTGTCTGTTGTTATTGATAGAGCCTGATAATGGTAAAAATTGTAATGGTATCAAACACCAATGTCAAACAATGAGCAAAACTTTTCCTGGCTGTGCGGCGGTTGCATTGACATCAGCGGTGATATAGTGACAGAATGACAGAAAACAGTACCACAGGCTCATTCTGTGCAGGAAAGGCTATTCGTAAAATGAACATTCTGGTTTCAGGCTCACTGGCATATGATAGAATCATGGATTTCCCCGGTCATTTCGAAGACCATATTCTCCCTGAAAAGATTCATGTTCTCAACGTTGCTTTTACCGTAAACAGCCTGACGGAAAAATTCGGCGGCACCGCCGGCAATATTGCGTACAGCCTTGCCCTCCTCGGAGAGAAACCGGTCATCATTTCCTCCATCGGCCGTGATTATCACCGGTACTTCGACTGGCTGAAAGAAAACAATATCCCCTGCGAAGGGATTAACGTTGTCGATGAAGAACTGACAGCCTGCGCCTATATCACCACCGACAAGTCCGACAATCAGATAACCGGTTTCAACCCCGGAGCCATGAAACACCGTACCTCATTTGATATGGATGGGCTTAATCCGGATGATACGATTGCCATCATTGCCCCGGGCAATATGGAAGACATGATTGCCCTCTCCCAGGCATACCGGGAGAAAGGAATACGCTATATTTTCGACCCCGGTCAGCAGATAACCAGTTTCGACGCGGACGGATTGATGAAATGTATCGAGGGCTCGTATATTCTGATATCCAATGACTATGAACTTGAAATGATTATGAATAAGACGGGGCTCGACCGGGATACCCTCCTTCAGCGAACCTGCTGCATCATTACGACGCTCGGGGAACTCGGGTCATGCGTCTACCTGCCCGGTGCGGTAACGAAAATCCCTCCGGTCAAAATCGCCAGAGCCGTTGACCCGACCGGTGCCGGTGATGCTTACCGCTCAGGGCTTCTCAAGGGACTGTCTATGGGGCTTGATATCAACCGGTGCGCCGTCATGGGCAGTGCCTCAGCGTCATTTGCCGTCGAACACCTCGGAACGCAGGAACACCGGTATACCCTGGAGGATTTCAACAAAAGGCTTGCTTCTCTATAAAATACACTGGCAAAATAAGATAGTCATCATGGAACAAAACGGAGGAACGTCATGAAGTCACTCATTATCTATGACTCCATTCACGGCAATACCCGGGAAATCGCCGAAACCATTTTTGAAGCACTCGGCAGCGAAGCGCGGCTTCTCCAGGCAAGCGAGGCAAGACTGTCGGATGTCGAATCGGCCAAACTCCTTATCGTCGGCTCACCAACCTACGGCGGCAGACCGACTCCGGCAATGCAAGCCTTTCTGAAATCCCTTGAAACCATTTCGTTAGAGAGCGTCAAATGTGCCTGTTTCGATACCCGTCTTCCGGCCGGATGGGTGAAACTCTTCGGATTCGCCGCCGGGAAAATCGAAAGGTCGCTGAAAAAAAAGGGAGCAAAACCGGTTATCACCCGCACCGGGTTTTACGTAAAAGGAACCAAAGGGCCGCTTGACGAAAGCGAATACCGGCACGCCAGAGAATGGGTAAGAAATATTCGTGCCGCCCTTGAAAAATAACCGGCTGCCCTAAAAAGGCCAGAATATCGGAATCAGCAGGACGGTCAGTCCCCAGTACACGATGTTCAGCGGAATCCCGATTCGGGCAAAATCCGAGAACCGGTATCCCCCTGCCGAATATACCATCGTGTTCGTCTGATACCCGATTGGCGTCGCAAAACTCGTCGAAGCCGCAAAGGTTATCGCCACGAGGAAAGGCCGGGGGTCAACGTCCATCGCCGCCGCGATACTGAAAGCAACCGGCGCCATGATAGCCGCCAGCGCGTTGCTCGACATGCCTTCCGTCAGTACCGCCACCACAAAATACAGTGCCGAAAGCACCGCCAACGGCCCGAACGAAATCAGCGGACTCAGCACCCCGTCAACCAGCCATCCGATTATTCCGCTGGTTTCCATGGCAATCCCCAGGGGAATAATACCCGCCAGCAGAAAGATAATCTTCCAGTCGATTGACGCATACGCCTCTTCCGCCGAAACGCACCTCGTCACCACCATACCCAGCGCCCCGATGACCGCCGCCACCATAACCGGAACGATACCCGTCAATGACAAAACAATAACCAGTGCCATCACAATCACCGCAGCAATAGCTTTATCTTTCCGGAAGGTAAGGTCGGACAGTTCGCTGGTAACGATGACATTCCGTGAGTTGATGAGTTTATGAACATCCTCATCATGCCCCTGTACCAGCAGGGTATCGCCGCTTTCCAGCCTGATATCTCCAACCCTTTCTTTTATGGCAGAACCCCGCCGTTGTATCGCCAGCACCGCCTGCGTTGAATTCCTGATGATGCTCGCCTGATTCATCGTTTTCCCGATGATGTTCGAATCCGGAGGTACCAGCACTTCGACCAGCCGAACGCCGTTTTTGTCCTGCTTGTTGTTCCTGGTATTTGCCAGCATCTCGAGACCGTACGTATTCTCAAGATTGATTATTTCCTCGATGTGCCCGTGTATCAGCAGCAGGTCGCCGGGGCGTATCTTCGTCTTCGGAGGGCGGGTTACCTCTTTCCCTTCCCGGATGAGGGTTACCAGCTTCGTTTTCGTTTCCTTTGCAACACCGTTTTCTTCCCATGTTTTCCCTGCCAGCGGCGAATCACCAAGAACCATCAGTTCGGCTTCATAATCAGCCAGCCGGTACTTGTCCACCTGCCCCGTTTCCCCCTTCCGCTTCGGCAGAAGATATTTTCCGGCAGTCGTCAGATAGAGCAGTCCGAAAGCAACCATTACCAGCCCGAGAGGAGCGAATTCGAAAAAGGTAAACGAAGGCAGCCCGCGGCTGATACCGATGCCGTTCACCAGCATGTTGGTCGATGTCCCGATAAGGGTACAGACACCCCCGAACTGACTGGCGTAGGAAAGAGGTATCAATATTTTCGAAGAAGCGATGTTTCTTTTAGCCGCCAGGGTTATCACAACCGGTATGAGAATCGCTACAGTAGCCGTATTAACCAGAAAAGCGGACAGTACCGCGGTGATTACGCATAAGACGAAAACCAGCCGGGTTTCGCCTTTCCCGGCCAGACGGTCAATCCACCGCGCTGCATGCTGAAGGATGCCGGTTTTCACCAGTCCTGCCCCGACAACAAACATGGCGCCGATGGTGATGGTCGCCGGGTTGCCGAACCCTGATAACCCCTGCTCAGGCGTCACCAGACCGAAGACCAGCAGACCGACCAGTACGCAAATCGCCACAAGGTCGACTCTCATCTTCCCCGAAAGGAAAAGACCGAACGCCGCTACCAGTATGACGGTTGTTGCTGTAAACTCAAACACATCCACCTGCTCACCCGAACCAGTCTTGCTGCCGGCAGGTTATTATTTTCGTTTCTTCCTGCTTTCCGGACGGATGACCAGTACCGGTACTTTTGAATTCCTGATGACACTCTCGGTTACGCTTCCCATAATAGCCCGCCGCAGCCAGCCCTTTCCGTTACTGTTCATGACGATGATATCGATGTCTTCCTGCTTCGCACAGGTTTGTATCGATTCCGCCGGGTCTCCCGCCTTGACGCAATACGCGGCTTTTATCCCCCTGTCGCCCGCCTTTTTCACCTGCCCGGCACAATATTGCCTGACGGCCGCCATCGTTCTTTTATCACGCAGTTCCGCTTCCTCAAGGTATTTCTTCCGTATTACCGGCCCGCCGCTGACCGCCGTGCTCCACGCCGTATCGAGCATCGAAACGGTAACGACCCGGAGAATCAGCAGAGATGCATGGTACTTCCCGGCAATATCGATTGCCCATTCCAGCGCCTTCGCTGACTGCCGTGAACCGTCCATCGGAACCAGGATTTTTTTAATCATCCTTCATACCTCCTGCGTCATCGGAGTATTTGTTTGAGTAATTATAGTGATGTCCGTAACTCGCGGTCAACGGCAAACATAAACATGTCGGCAGTTTGACTTTATCGTGAGTCGGGACGTACACTAGCTCATAAACATCACACCAAGGAGAAATACATGTCGGAAAAAGGAACAATATACAAGTGTCTGAATCCGGTCGGCATTCAGATGCCGGTAAAACAGAATCCCCTTGCTCCCAGACTGGGCACCCTCGACGGGAAGAATATTCACCTCAGTATCTGCGGTGAACCGGATATTACCATCCCCCTCGAAAAGAAACTCAAAGCCGAATACCCTCAGGTGAACTGGACGGTGAAAAAGACCTACGGTATTATCCCGGTCGAACAGATCGGAAGAGCGTGTGTAGGGAAAGAGTGTAGGATAGGGGGGTGTGGGGGGGGGGGGGGGGGGGGTGT
>CAYSQK010000067.1:0-8675 GCA_964433075.1 uncultured Dehalococcoidales bacterium | reverse complement strand
ACCGTCCGTCCAGTAAGTAAAACGTTTTTCTCTTCTATCGACGAAAAAAAGCCGGCACTTCACATGCCGGCTTTTTTACTCTATCTTCTCTTGGATTTTAGTATCCGAAAAGAACTTCTTCCTTTATCACGACTCTGACAGAATTCGATGTTCTGGAATGCAATCTGTACGGTGATATTCCGACACTCGCTTCATTGGCGGCAGGTCTGGCACCAAAATAAAACCCTTCTTCAACCTTCTCGACTTCCGGCAGGTAAGAAATCTGCATCATGAGCTCGCTTTTCCGGCCGGGTTCCAGCATCAGGGTAATAATGCTGATACCTTTCCACAACTCGGTAGCATACAGGATACCGCCATACTGCACTGATATGTCGTGCACCATTTCGTCAATCTGACGAACAAATTCATCGAAACTGAATTTCGCGGGGCCTGATTCCAGAATTATGTCAACTTTATTTGTTATCGAGGCTGTCGTCTGACCGGTTATTTTTTTTATCCAGACAGCCTCTCCGGACCCTTTATTTTCCGATGATTCACCGGGCGCCACAGGTTTCAAAGGGACATCCCCGTTCAACAATTTTACGGGGTCAATTGCAATCTTGTATCGTCCCGAATACTGGTCATTAATCATGCATACTCCTGATAGTTCACGTTCAGTTTTTTGCCAGGCGGAATGATGTCACCATCCACAAAGGAAATAACCGGTCTTTCTGAAACGCCTCTTTTTGATACTGTATACCGCCTGTCTCGTCAGTATGAAAAGAAGCCCTCAGCAGGGGTAATTGACCGAAATACAACTCGCTGTCTATCCTGACGCAGTCCGGGGCAGCATCCGTACCACACGGCGCCCGCTGTGTCCACGCTTCATCCCTATAATCGTCCGGCAGTGTCATCACAACCTCTTCTTCAAGTACTATAACGACGGATTACTGCGAGTGTTACATCCGATACTGCATTTACCCGTCAATCATTCTTTATCGAGATGCGCCACCCGCGCTATCTCTCCGTTTTGAGGTTCGAAAAAGAACACTTCGTTTCCGATAACCGCCAGATTCACCGCATGGAGATTGTGACTTTCCGGTATCTTCCCGACAAACATGCGATTATACATACCGGTATCGATTACCTGAAGCGATACCAGGTATCCATCTGCCAGGGCCCGTTTCTGCATCTCGATGGCATAATCATCACAATCGACAACCTTTTCCGGACTGCCGAATCTGACTACGCAAATCTCTATTTGAGCCTTCAACCAGGTTTCAAGTTCCTGAAGGGAACCGAAGTCCTGAAGCTCAACCGGTACTTCACGAATAACATTCAGATACTTTGTTTCGACAACCGTTTCTTCAACGTACTCGACCGTATGCGTTTCAATCAGTTTCGCTTCAACCGTTGCCAGTGTTTTTTCCGAAGCCGCCGATGCTTTTTCAGGAATGAAAGGAGAATAGGTTATCGGCATTATGCCTGCTCCGGCAGCATAGACCGCGGCAGCGGTAATAACACCGGCTGTCAGTTTTATGCACCCTGCCGTTTTCATCTTTCTCAATTGCAGGCCACCCCTGTTCCCACCTTTCACCTCAGTGTAAAACCTGCATGAGAAACAAAAACTCAATAAGTTGTCATGACATCTAAATAAATCCTAAACAAAAAACGGCGGTGCGAAAAGCACCACCGGTATCAATTTTTTCTAACATGTCGAGCAACGATTCAGAAACCGATAACTCACCGTCTGGTCTGTTTTACTACAAAGTCGGCTCTTTCGTTTTTATATACCTTAGAAACGCATTAACAACTTCAGGGTCAAACTGGGTCAATTTGCACCGAATCAATTCCCGGCAGGCATCTTCCCGGCTTACCGCTTGACGATAGGGGCGTTCAGAGGTCATCGCTTCGAACGCATCAGCGACGGTGATTATCCTTGCTCCCAGAGGTATCTGGTACCCTTTCAACCGGTCAGGGTAGCCGCTGCCGTCAAAACATTCGTGATGATGCCGTATGGACAGAAGAATCTCCTCATCATCGATGACCGGCCCCATGATACGCACTCCGATATCCGGATGCTGCTGAACCTGTTGTTTTTCTTCTTCAGTCAATGCTTCCCGGTTATTGAGAATCGATTCCGTGATACCGATTTTTCCGATATCATGAATTAACCCTGCGAGGGCAATATTATCGATACTCTCAGGAGGTAAATGCATTTCTTTGGCTATCTCTACCGAGATATCAGCTACTTTCTGCGAATGCCCGCTCGTTCCGGCATCTTTCGCTTCGAGGGCAAACACCATGGTTCTGATGGTATTGAAAACAGACGCCTTTATTCTCCCTGCCTGCTCCTGCAAATCTTCTTTCAGATTCCGTTGAAGGCGGTTCACCTCATTCAGCAGGGTTCTTCGTTCCAGCGCCCGCCGCGTACAAAAAACCAGCTCATCTTCGGTAAACGGTTTCAGAAGAAAATCGTACGCTCCGTCTTGAAGACACCGAAGCGCTGCCTTCTGATTTTCCTTCGCGGCTGTCACAATGACCGGCACCCCGGGACACTGCCGACCAAGACCATCAACAACGTCCCGCAGGGATGAATCATCCGACGGAATATTCATTATTACCATATCAACAGAATGATGCTGAAGAAACGCCTTTGCTTCCGCGGCATCAACGACATCCCGACACCGGCAACCGTGCTCAGAGAGCAGGCGCTTCACAAACACGACCGACGCTTCATCATCGTCGAAAATCAAGACAATGCTGTTCTTATTTTCTGTTCTGCTCATCTGGTACCATTATAGCCCCGGGGCTGTCTATCGTAAACAGGCTGTTCCGGTCATGCCCGACAGGTACCGTCGACACCGTACGGCTGTACCATGAAAAAAAGAAAAGCCCCGCGATTGCAGGGCTTTTGCTTGTGTGTTTTATTGCGTAAACGGTTTTTATTTCGGGCTGAAAAAGGCATATCCTTTCCCGCGTTTGCTCCGTATCATCAGCGGAGGACTGTCATTCAACTTAATCCTCAACCGGCGGATGTAGGTCCTGATTCTGTTATTGTCAGGGAAGGCCTTTCCCCAGACCGCTTCAGAAATGTCTTCACTGCTGATAATCTTACCCGGGCTGCTCATGAGCGTATACAATACCTGTGTCTCATTCGGGGTCAGTTTTTCGAGCTTGTTGCCGATTTCTATCTGATTCTTGGACAGATTCAGGCTGATATGACCGATTGTCACAACCGGGTTATTATCAGTCTTCTTCGAGGAATCCACCCTTCTCAGTACCGAATTCACCCGCGCAATGAGGTCTCTCGGTTTGAACGGTTTGACGATATAGTCATCCGCCCCTAATTCAAGACCTTTCACCTGGTCATCCTCTTTATCCTGGACGGTGAGAATGATAACAGGCACGCCGGAAAACGTCCGGACTTCATGAAGCACATCGAACCCGCTGATATCAGGAAGATTGATATCGAGCATCACCATATCGAACGATTTCACCTTCAGGATATCAAGAGCTTCTTTTCCTTTCAAGACACGGGTGATATTGACTTCCGGCCATCTCAATTGAAAGCACAGAGCCACTGCTTCAGATACGTTTACATCATCTTCTATTATAAGAACTTTCATCTACTCTCCCTGGTAAACTGGATACACGTACCGCAGGTTTCAGTACCAGTACCAACCATTATTTTTTTACACGTGAAAAACCAGTTTCAGCTTTCTATTTTTGCTGCAACCCGGTTTTCTTGACCTGTTGCGTATGATGTTTTTTCATTCATGCACGGTTAGCAGCTCCCTGCATACATATCCATCAAGCAACACTAATTAGATTTTATGTGTATAAATTTTAACGTATTCAGAAGGCCGATTTCTTCGGTGTTTTTACGTAATTTCATTAACCGATCAGTTTGCCCCCTACCTGTTGAGGTATTTTATCAGAACATTGAGGATGATACCCGTAAAAATACTGAAAATCCCTATCATGGTCAGCAGCATGGCGACGAGAGCTGTTCCGGTTGCAAGAGTGTAGGAGGTATAGTACGACTGAGCAACCCATATACCGGCGCCGAGGGCAACGGCAATGAACAGGCCTCCGATGACGCTGAAAAACAGCAGGGGACGAATTTCAGAGATAAACACGAAAATTCTCCCGAGGTTGCTTAAACCGTGAATAACCGGGTTTTTTGACGGCTTCGCATCTTCATAGGTTATGGTTATCGGTACTTCTTCAATAGTCAACCCGAGACGGGAAGCTTCCGATATCATCTCGGCGGATATTGCCATCCCGGATTCCCGTAGTTTCAGTTTTCGTATCGCTTGTCTTGAATACGCCCGAAAACCGGACTCGGTGTCCGAAAGATTCTGACGGGCGGCAATATTGGTAAACTTAGCCAGGACTTTCTGCCCTGCCCAGCGATAGGCAGGCGTAGCATCCCGCTGCATTTTTCTCGAACCGATGGCGATATCCGCGCCTTTCTGTACGGCTTCGATAAGCGAGGGTATTTCACCAGGGTTATTCTGGGCATCGGCATCGATTATCACCAGGACATCAACATCTTTTTTTACCGCTTCGGCAAGAATCGTTTTAATGGCGCTGCCGTACCCCATATTCGTTTCATGGCATACCACTTCCGCCCCGGCCAGTTTTGCCAGTTTTTCGGTTCTGTCACTGCTTCCATCGTTCACGACAACGACCACGTCCGTGATTTCTCTTGCCTGAAGAACGATACTCGCTACCGTTCTCTCTTCGTTAAAGGCAGGAAGCCCAATCATAATTATTGGCGAAGCATGCGGATCATTCATTTCGATACCCACCTTGTCACACGTATGAAACCTTTTTCAGGAATGCAATTCCCGAATACATCATGCGGTCGATTATTGAACATAATACCACATTATTGTATCACCATACATGGTTTCGTTGCATTTTCTGTCGCGAGGTACCTTTTCTTTGACACAGGAACACAATAAACCTACAATAAAACTATAAGTATGCGCATCGGCCTGTTATCTGACACTCATGTTGCCTGGGAAGAAAAAGAAGTCCCCCGAAGAGCACTCGAACTGTTTCAGGGAGTTGACCTTATCCTTCACGGTGGGGATATTTATGCTCATTACGTCCTGGACGAGCTTGAAAAAATCGCTCCCGTTTACGCAGCGCTGGGGGATGACGATTACGCATCCGACGACCCCAGGATAAAAGAAAAACACGTTTTTGAATTCGAAGGCCACCGAATCTGGCTGATTCACGAAGGGCCGTACTTCCCGATAGAAGACAAGTGGATGACGAAATGGTGGCAGCAGCGCTGCCTTCCGGGAGAAAACGGTAACTCGAAGCCGGACATTGTTATTTGCGGGCATGAGCACCGGGTTATGGTCGAAAATGCCGGCGGGATCCTGTGTATAAATTCGGGAAGTCCTAACCTGCTCCATTACAAACGCGGGCCGGGTACCATCGGAATCCTCGACCTCCTACCGGGCAAGGCTGATATACAGATTATCAACCTGTAATACCGTCCGGGCTCTTACCCCGGGACAACGTTACTGTCTTGCCAGCATGGCATCGACAACCGGTTTCGCTTTCTTTCTTATATCTTCAGGAATTTCAATAACCGGACTCAGGTGTTCCAGCGACCAGAGAACAGCTTCCTGCGTTACCAGTTTCATAGTGGCACAGGAACCCAGTTCAGAGGCTGCAATAAACGTTTTGCCGGGATTCTCTTTTTTCAGGTAATGGAGAATTCCGACTTCAGCAGCAACGATGACGGTACTGGCACTGGTTTCACGGGCAAACCTGACAATGCCGTTCGTTGTCGTCACGGCATCCGCGAGGAGTTTTACCTGCGGAGTACACTGGATATGAGCCACGACCTGAGCATCAGGGTATTCCAGACGCCGGGCTTTAACTTCCTCCGCTCTGATTTTTACAATCGGTGAGCAGTATCCCGGCCAGAGAATGAGGTCTCTCCCTGTTTTTGTCGAAGCATAATCACCCAGATACTGGTCAGGGATATACATCACTTCTTTTCCGGTTGGAATTTTACCTATTATGTCAAGTGATTCATCTTCTCCGAAACAGAAGTCGATTTCCGTTTTCACTTCCGGCGTCGTGTTAATGTAACAGGCAACAGCCGCATCCGGATATTGCGCCTTGCGTGTCGGCAGCCTCTTCAACGATATCATGTTCGAGAGGGTACATCCGGCATTAACGTCAGGCAATATCACAGTCTTGTCAGGACAGGCCAGTGAAATGGTCTCCGCCATGCAGGTAACACCTCCAACGATGACAACATCCGCGGATGATTCGACCGCTTTCCGGGTCATCCCGACGGCATCACCGACGAAGTCAGCGATATCCTGTGTTTCGCCACACTGGTAATAGTGAGCGACGATAACGGCATTTTTTTCTTTTTTAAGAGCGTCGATTTTTTCTGAAACCGTATTCATGATAGACAACTATTCCCCTCTTTCCGGACAGGGTATGCCTGCCGGTACCCTTTTGCGCCATTCTAGCACATTCCGTTCCCGGGAGAAAATTCGACCGCGTGCCGATATTCCGACCATTTGACAATGAAATCAACACTGAACTACACTCACTTCAATAACGGAGAGGAGAAAACCATGGCAGAGAAAGACAGAATTTACAAGTGCCTGAACCCGGTCGGCATCGAGTTACCCGTCAAAACATACCCGCTCGCCCCGAGGCTCGACACACTGAAAGGGAAAACAATCCACTTCAGCATCACAGGGGAGCCTGACATCACAATCGCGCTGGACAAGAAACTGAAAGCCGATTATCCGGATGTGAATTGGACACAGAAAAAGTCCTACATGCCGATGCCGGTATTCCTGACCGAAGAAGAAATGAAAACAACTGATGCCGTCATTCTCGGCGTCTGCTGGTGAAGCGGCGCGGTATGGGGGCAGTTGCCCTACCTGGCAAAACTGGAAAAAGCCGGAATTCCGACGGTACTCATCGACCTCGAAGACCAGCATGAAATGGTCAAACAGGAGGCTCGTGCCGCGGGAGTTCCCAATTTACGATTCATTGCAGCATCGAGAACACTACCCGGTCCTCAGGACGTTGAACAGTGGATTAAACCGATGCTTGAAATGCTGACAAAACCGTTGACCGACAAGGAAAAGGAAAGCGGATTTTATTCACCGAATCAGAACCGGGTTCTTTTTGAAGGGACACTTGACGAAGCGCAGGAATTTTACCAGCAGACACGCATCGTTCCTGAGCCGCTCAACGCACCGATATCGGTCTACACCGACGGCCTTCCCATCATCGTCCCGACCGAAGAGCGGGTCGAAGCAATGCTGAAAGGAACCAGTCATTCGCCCGACGAGATAATCACCTACAAGTCCCATCGCGGCGGCAGATTCGATAACAGAATCGAGAAAAGCGAGGTGGTACGATTCCAGCCCCGACTCTTCACCGCCACGGTTGAAAAAGTTGCCATCAACGCCGTCATGGCGGGGTGTAAACCCGAGCACCTGCCGGTGGTTCTGGCAATTGCCGAATCAGGGGTACAAACGGGTACCACCGTCTTCAACAACCAGTGGATGTGTCTCTCAGGACCAATCGTCAAAGAAATCGGCATCAATGCCGGACTGGGCATGCTCGGCCCCGGCAATCCCGCCAGCATGGCTATCGGTCGTGCCTACCAGCTCATGGCAATCAACCTCGGCGGCGCAGTACCGGGGATAACCCGTATGAGCAGTCTCGGAACTCCCATCAACCGTGCCGGTCTCGCCTTTGCAGAATGTGCCGATAAATTGCCACCCGGATGGAAAGGCCTTAACGAGGAATTCGGGTACAAAAAAGACGAAAGTGTCGTGATGGTCATGGGAACCGAAGGCGGCCTCAACGGCGCTCAGTTTTCACCCGGCGGCTACCGTGCTCTGCAGAAAAGCGGCCACGGCGGCATGGCGAGAAAACTCGGCGTCAAGGGTGTCCCGGGCCCGCATAACTGGCTCGACTGGATTCTTCCGGATATCTGGGTCGGCGAGCGCGAAGGCGGACGGATTTTTATCATGGTTCATGAAATGGCAAAGCATCTCTACGACCTCGGTTTCAAATCCAAGGACGAAGTGCTCGAATACGTCTGGAAAAAGAGTTTCGAGCCGTTGAAGACGTACCGGAACCGGTCATGGGTCGATCTCATGACAAACGGATGGATGGGTACCGAACCCATATCAGGGAAACCGTGGAAAGAACTGCCGGATGACTATATGGTACCAGCCGGCGGCAACAAACCGAATGAAAGCTGTATCATTGTCTGCGGCTCCGATGAAGAAATTTGTTATCAGATAACCGGCAGCGTCCGGGGGCTGTGGGGTTCCGACCCTGTCTACAGCATCGACGCCTGGCGGTAATATACGAAAACGTCAAGGCGGCGGCGGTCGTCCTTTATGACGACTGCTGCCGCCTGATAATTTGACACGGCATTCACGTGTCTTTACAATACGAATCGTGAGTAACGAAATGAACGAACTTGAACTGCTGCAGAAGATTTCGGACATGAGAACCGAAATCGAGAAGAACCGTGCCGCAAACGTCAGCACATCACTGCTGAAACTCCAGGAAGAAGAATTGAAAGAACTGGAGTATATCTTTGCCACGGGCGACCAGAAACGACTCGAAGTCAGGTTTTTCCTCGACCAGTGCGATAAAAGTAAAGAGGAGCC
>CAYSQK010000066.1:0-8726 GCA_964433075.1 uncultured Dehalococcoidales bacterium | reverse complement strand
GAACAGATGGCAGATACGACAAAGGTAATCCTCGAAGGACTTATTTTTTCGGAGTGCCCCCGCTGGTATGACGGGCGGGTCTGGTTTTCCGATATGCTCGACCACAAAGTTATAGCCTGCGATCCCGAAGGCAATGCTGAAACGGTTGCAGAAGTGCCCGGGCAGCCCGGCGGACTGGGATTTCTTCCCGACGGGCGGTTGCTGATAGTCTCGATGACCGACCAGCGCCTTTTACGGCTGGACCCGGACGGACTTACCGAAGTTGCCGACCTGAGCAGCCTCGCAGTCGGAAACTGTAATGATATGGTAGTGGATATCCAGGGCAGGGCATATATCGGCGACTGGGGATTCGTGAAATCCGTCCCCGGTGCTCCGAAGGATACGGCCCACCTGATACTGGTAACACCGGAAGGTACATCGAGCATCGTTGCCAGTAAGGTATTTTTCCCCAACGGAGCCGTCATCACTCCCGATAACAGGACGCTGATTGTGGCCGAATCCTATGCCTCGCGCCTCGTTTCATTCGATATCGCTGCCGACGGTTCTCTCTCCAATTACCGTGTCTGGGCGAATCTGGGAGAAAAAGTGATTCCGGACGGGATATGCCTCGACGCTGAAGGGGCTGTCTGGGTAACCAATTCGAACGGATTCGATGTCATCCGGGTCAGGAAAGGCGGAGAGGTTGCAGAACGGATAGTCCTTTCTTTACGATCCTACTCCTGTATACTGGGAGGTGAAGACCGCAGGTCGCTCTATCTCACAACCGCCGCTCCGGGCTTGTTCGCTGACCTTCAGGATAAACGCAGCGGACGCATAGAAGTCATTAAGGTAGCTGTTCCCGGAGCAGGATTGCCGTAAATTACTTCTCTGCGTGTATATCCGGATGTTAAACCCACCTCGTATTCTTGCTGCGGCTTTTAGCGGACGTGAAGGTAGGCATCTTTTCTTCGGTGAGAGACATTTCGACGAACTGCCAGAAGCTTTCCCTGTCAGAGCCGGTGACGACCGCCTGTTCATGGGCTTCAGCCAGAGCGACGGGGTAGCCCTGCCCCCGGCGGCACTGGTCGAGCGCCAGGGCATGCGTGAGATTCAGTAACTCTTCATCGTCTGCCACCCATTTCGGTATTTCAACCCGGGCGATTTCTTCATTGACGTTGAGGTAGTAGAAATAAATGGCATGCTCACGGTACCGCTCCCGGACAATGCGCGAGTTCGTGAAGAACAGGCTCGACCGTTCGCCTTCGCCGAGTATCCCGCCGAACACGTCCCGGTCGCGGAGACCGGTGAGATTTTCACATTCCCGGGTCCGGCAGTCTTTGCAGTGTTTATCGGCATCGAGCGGATTGTTGGGACAGACGGCTATTTTCAGGGCGTTGGTGACATCGTTGCCGCGCGGCAGACTGATGTAACTGGCAAGGGCAACTCTCCGGCGCTCGTTCGCCTTATTCATCCTGTCTAGACAGTCAAGATACCCACGATCGAGCAGTTTTTCAACAACGAAGGCCGGATAGTTTTCGGTACTGAATCCCCACTGAATGAGCGTACCGTCCACCAGCGCCAGGACGGCGCTGCCTTCCGGCTGTATTTCCGCCAGTTCAGCCAGCCTCCGGCACTCTTCCACGCTCCGTTTCAGTCCCAGCAGGGTACCCTCCACCGGCGTTTCCCGGCGGGTGACCGGTTCGGTATAAACAAGGTCTTCTTCAGACGCACAGAGGTTGGGAATACTTTCGAGAACGGCTTCTGGATTCACACCATATCTGAGGAGAACACTGCCGATGTTAATCAGGTAACACCGGGCAGACCGGTGACGGTCGACATCGATATGCGAACCGTCCGTCGCCACCACGGTAAAATTATCCGGCAGTCCGGGACAAGGGTAATGGAAATCGATGCCTTCCGTGATGCCGGCGGTCAACCATGACGTCATACTGGCATTGATTTTCTTTTTAAGGTTGTCCGGCTGTTCGGTTTCGCGGTGCGCTGTCTCCAGGGCAAAACGGAGATTCCTGCCCCGGTCATCGAGGCTCTCTCTCAGCCTGTCCAGCAGCCCGCCGACCTGTGAAGCAACCCTGGTTAAGTCAAGCGACATAGTCCGGCACCCTTTCCCGGTAGAGTCAAATTTATTTGAGTATGCCTTTCACGATGACATCGACGGCTCTGTCTTCGTCGAGCCCGCGCGCCATCAGCGTTTCGACCTGCTTCCGGTCAACGCTCCCGATTGCCGCCTCGTGGGTGACTTTCGCTTTGTCGTTCGTCACGGAAACAATCGGTATGGCAGTTGCAACCGCTTCGTTGCCGTTCACCAGTTCCATACAGTCGATATGCCCGCGCGAGTCAGCAGCATTACCGTAGGTTTCGCCCCTGACCACCGCTTTGGCTTTATCACTCAGCACGATACGGCTTTTCGCCATTCCCCGGGCACCTTTTCCGTTAAGATAGATTCGCTCGGCAATCTTTATGTCATCGTCGCCTCTCCCGTAGGCTTTCACCACCAGTTCGGCAACGCTGTCTTCGAGGCAGTAAATATCGAAATCATAGTCCATCCTGCCGACCCGGCCGTCGCTGATGGCAAACGTGCTGTAGAAAGAACCGCCTTTGTTGATAGTAACCTTTCCCTTCGGCAAAAGTTCGACACCGCCTTCTTCGCCGTGATAATGGGTCTCACGGTAATCGAAACTGGCATTTTCACCGATGACAATATCAGCATCCATCTTGTGGATTATTTTCACCGCATTCGGAAAAATGCAGTGAGCAAGGACTTTAACCTCACTGTCTTTCCGGGCATCGACATGAAAATCAATCTCCTGCAGCCCGTCCTTCGGCAGCATGCCGAAACAGAGATGGACCGGTTTTTCGATTTTCTTCCCCTCTGCGACGGTCAAGACTATTCTGACACCGGTTTCAGTCTGGGTCGTATCAATGGTTATGCCATCGACTTCACCGGTGTTTAAAACCTTATTTTCATGAATAACCAGTTTCCCGGTTTTCGCATCTGTGAGGGAATCCTTGTTGCCTCCGGCTTTCCCGTACGCTTCAACCATCCCCCGGTATTCTTCTTCTATGGCACGACTAAGCATCGGTATTCCCTTTCTTGACCGCGGTTTTGTATTCATTGTATATATCCGGCTCATTGACATGCCCGCAGCTCTGACAGTTGTCCTTGAACCAGGCGCCCATATCATCGGGCGTACCTGTTTTCAAAATCTGCCCGGCACAGAGGACCGAGACTTTCTGAGCGATACTGACGATTTCTTCGCTGTGGGTAATCATCAGGATGGAGGAACCCTGCCGGTTCAGTTCGCGCATCCCTTCCAGGAGCAGCGGCATGCTAACGATATCGATTCCGGAATCAGGTTCATCGAGAATCGCCAGCTTCGGCTTCATTGCGAGAATCGAAGCCATTTCAATTCTCTTCCGCTCGCCGCCGCTGAGAGTAGCATCGATATCGCGGTGGAGATATCGGGCCGGGTCCATGCCGACCGCCTCCAGGCATTCATATATACGCTTCAGTCCGGGCGTACTGCTGCTCAGACTGAGGTAATCCATCACCGTCAGACCTTCGATGCGGGCAGGTTCCTGCCAGGCAAGGCTGATTCCGAGCTTCGCCCGCTCGGAAACAGACATATGGGTGATATCCTGACCGTCGAACACAATTCTGCCGCTCGTCGCCCGGTAGCCGTTAACGCCCATGATGATGTAGGCAAGAGTCGTCTTGCCTGTCCCGTTTTCTCCAAGGACACCGTGTATCTCGGCATTGCCGACTTCCAGGTTCAGGCCATTAAGTATCGACGTTCCATTCACATTCAATACCAGATTCTCTACATGAAGCACACTCTACCTCCGGACTACCCGGTACAACTGTCCGTCATGGTTTTCGAACCGGCAGTCTCTTCACTATCAGTATAATGAAACGAATATCGTAACTCAAGCAAAGAAGCGGCAGTTCACTCAGAAACAAGTTTACGCTATAATGAAACCATGAGTATGAAAAAAGTCGGCGATATCCGCATCATCTACCCGAAAAAAGAAGCAAAAACCGCCGAACTAGCCGCCGAGGCGTGTGAAGAGGCGTTCCGCCTCACGCGCGATATATGGGGACTGAAACCGCCGAAAGACTGCCGCATCTACGTTATGACGTCGTGGCTCGGGTTCATTATCAATTCTGCACCGCCGAAATGGAAACTGAGTCTGCTCCCCACCTTTCCACTCTGGATGCCCCGAATCCGCAGGACATGGCCTTACAGTGCCGCCTGGACACAGCGGTACGGTCCGCGGATAGCCATCGGCATCAAGCCGCCCCGGCTCATCGAACGCAGTCAGCGAAAAATCGGCTCCATCATGCTTGTTGAAGAACCTGATCCCGACCTGAATATCAGAAATGTCACCTGTCACGAGTTGATTCATGCCTGCTCGGCACGACTGATACTGCCGATGTGGCTGAACGAAGGCATTGCCCTCTACGGCACTGAACGGTTCTCCGGCAAGCCGTCCATCCGCACCGAGACCCTGCGCCTCATCAGAGAACACTCACCGAAGGAAGGCCCGCCTTCCTACAGCCGACTCTCCCGCATGAGAGTCGAACAGATAGCCTACCACGACAGCCGCGGATACTGGCTGGTCAAATACCTCGAGGAAACCAGCCCGGGATTCCTGAAAAGCCTCTTCGACGTACACCGGTACGAAAGCGAACTGGAAGAAAAGATTGCTGAAAAGCTGGGTATCGGGAAGGAAGATCTGTGGCTAAAAATCGACGATATCATCACCGGCCGGTACCTGACGTAACCGGGTCTTATTTGTCCGGCCCCTGGCGGGACCGTAAACTGCATGAAGCAATCCGGCACTGCTCACATTCCGTGTCACAAGGCTCGATATGTATCGTCACGCTGGTATTCTTCAACCGTTCCGCGATATCATGTTCGATATGGTCAGCCATCGCATGAGCTTCCTCGATACTCATATTCTTCGGCAGCATCAGATGAAAATCAACGAACCGCTGGCTGCCCGATTTCCGTGTCCTGACCTTGTGAAAACCGGCATGGAGATGCGTGTGTTCCTCGATGCAGTCGATGATTATGTTCTCATCTTCTTCAGGTAATTTGTTATCGAGGAGTTCTCCGACCGCCTCTCTGAAGACTTCGTACCCTGCCTTGAGGATGAACAGCGAGACGATGATACCGACAATCGGGTCGATTATACTGAGTCCGGTAATACGGATAATGACCATGGCCACCAGAACGCCGGACGCCGAATAAATGTCAGCATTAATGTTCTGGGCAGATGCTTCGAGGGCCATGGAGTCAGTCGCTTTGGCTACTTTCCGGAGGTGACGGGAGAGAAAAATACTGGCAATAACGGAAACTACCATCACAGCGATACCGGTTTCTGACATTTCCACTTCAGCGCCGTTGATGATTCTCTCGACAGCCGTATAGATAATCCAGCCGCCGGCTCCGAAAATCAGCAGTGCCTGAACCGAGGCTGAAATACCTTCGATTTTCCCATGCCCGAAGGGATGTTCCCGGTCAGCCGGCGTATCAGACAACCTGACAGCGAAAAACATCACGCCGACAGCAAACAAATCGAGGACGCTGTCAACTGCCTGAGCGGTAATACTGATACTGCCGGTAACGAAAGAAACAACAGCCTTGAATATAACCAGACCTGCCACCACCAGGAAAGCAAGTCGGGCGGCTCCTTTTCGTGAAGAAAACATAGCCTGAATCCCTTACTTTGCAGGGAAGCACTTACGCTTCTGTTTTACCGCTGCGAAGCTTTTCCCAGGTAACCAGCAGTGACGGGGCAACGAATGCCGAACTGAAGGTACCGGCAACTATTCCTATCAGAAGAATAACGCTGAAATTCTGAATTGCAGCGCCGACGAACAATATCAGTGCAACCACCACGAACAGGGTGGTAAGACTGGTATTGAACGAGCGGGTAAGCGTTTCAACCAGACTGTTATTGACAACGGTTTCGAAGGGAACCCGGGAACTGTTCAGGAGATTTTCACGGATTCTGTCGAAAACGACAACGGTATTATTGACACTGTAGCCGATAACGGCAAGGATACCGATGACGAACTGGAGGTCAATTTCCCAGCCGAACATTTTCCCGAGCAGGGCAAAGATTCCCAGTGCCACCACGGCATCATGGACAAGGGCAATAATCGAACAGATACCGTAACGGAACGGGTGAGGCATCCGGCGGAATGCCCAGGCAATATAGAGAAGGATACCGATAGTGGCAACACCGACAGCAATGAGAGCGTTACGAGTCGTTTCGGCGGCAACCATTTCGCTGACATCATCGAATTCTCTGACGACAATCGTTTCATAGGTTTCGGTAAGCGCTGCCTCAAGGGCAGTCTTATCAACTGCCGTTAACCTCGGCAGCCGTACCAGAAGGTCGCTTTCACCGACATCCTGAATGATGACGTTAGTGTAGCCAAGCTCCTCCAGCCTATCTTCGAGCGATTGTTTCGTGACGTCTTCTTCGAAACCGATGGTCATGACCGAGCCGCTGCTGAACTCAACACCCGGCTGCAGTCCAAACACGGCCAGGAAAATAATACAGGCAATCATGACGATGCCGGCGATTCCGTAAAACCAGCTTCTTTTACCGATGATATTCAACTTTACTGTTTCCTTCCAAGATGCGGAGCAAATAGTCGTACGTTTTTAGCCAGAGAACTGCCGACAAACAGTCTCAGCAGCGTTCGGGTAACAATAATGGCCGAAAGCATGCTGGCGACGACGCCGATTGCCAGAGTCAGGGCAAACCCCTGCACGGCCGCACTCGCGACGATAGTGTTTCCCAGAATGAAAAGTATCAAACAGACGATGAGTGTCGTGATATTACCGTCCCTGATGGCTGTCCAGGCCCGGTTGAAACCGGCTTCGATAGCTGCTCCCAGAGTCCGGCCGGCACGCAGTTCTTCTTCCATACGTTCGAATATCAGGACGTTCGCATCGACCGCCATGCCGATTGACAGGATGAAACCGCCGATACCGGCAAGAGAGAGGGTGAATCCCGGCCAGAGTTTGAACACGGCGAATACGAGGGCGGCGTAGAAAATAAGCGCCAACCCGGCAAGGAACCCTGATAAACGATAGTACAATGTCATGAACAGTATGACGATGAGTATGCCGATGATACCGGCTTTCACGCTCATTCCGACAAAATCGGAACCTAGCGTAGGTGATATTGTCTGGTCATAGATAATCGTCAGGGGTACCGGCAGCCGGCCGAAGTTCAACTGCCGCGAAAGCTGGGTTGCTTCCGCAAGACTCAAACCCTCGATGATGCCGCTGTCTGTGATAACAGCCCTGACAGACGGCGCCACAGGGATGCCGTTTTCATCCCGAAGGGAATCTGAACCGTCGAAAATACCCATGCGGGCATTGGTAGCTGCCAGTCGTCCTGTGACCTGTTCGGATATGGCGGTGCCTTCTGTATCCCATTCGAAATACAGATAAATGGAATTATCGAAAGTGCTCTGCCTGACTTCGGTGCTCTTTTTGAAATAACGGCTCGTCAGCGGCACTTCTTCACCGCTGATATTAGCGGTCGCAGGTTTCCATCTGCCGAGCTCATTTACCCACTTGGCCGTCTCGTTTTCGCCGGCAAGTTCACCAAACTCGAGCATATCGACACGGGCGAGCCGTTCTTTCTCATTATCGGAGATATCGACGCCCGGAAGTTGAACGATGATACGGTCATCACCCTGAATCTGGATAATCGGTTCGGTGACACCGAGAGGATTGACCCTGTTTTCAAGGACGGCTCTGGCGCCTTCGAGCGCTTCTTTTTCATCGCCGGGGGTAACGTCGGACAAATCCGCCTGGTAAACGATGTGCATCCCGCCCTGAAGGTCAAGCCCGAGCCGGACACCTTTCCCGCCAAGAGCTCCTTTGTCGACCGGAAAGACCACTGCCATCGCCAGGGCAAAAATAATCAGTACCGCTGTAAAAACCCAGGTATTTCTTCTAAGCATCCTCTGTCTCTGTTCTGAATCATGAACGGCAGATACCGCCCCTGTTTCAGTTTATATCATTTTCCCGGGCAGGCAATTCTCCTGCCGCAATTACTCGTTTAACAAAAGACAGGGCTTCTTCCCTGTCCTGAATCTCTCCCGATATCTGAGCCTCCCGTACGGCCTCAAGTAATTCACCTATTTTCGGGCCGGGTTCGAGTCCGAGAGATTTCATTATATCATAACCGTTGATAATGCCGGGAGGGTTAATGATATCTTCTTTTTCAAATCGTTTATTGATTACATATTCTACCAGAGTATTATGTTCTTTCCAACCATCAATATCAAGTTCCGGACCTCTTGCCGCCAGGTGGTCAGCCAGATTCAGGAAAAGAATATCCAGCCCGGTCTCTCCGGTATCACGAAAATACCGGTATATTGCCCGATTGGTCGGCATGCCTTCCTGACTCAACTGCATCGGGCGCATGTGGTGGTTGACGGCTGTCTCGATGACTTTTATTTCTTTCGAACTGAACCGCAGCCGTTCCAGCATGCCGGCGACGAGTCCGGCGCCTTCCCGGCTGTGACCGAGAAAACGCATCCGGCCGGTTTCGTCAAACGCCTTCGTCGACGGTTTTCCGATGTCGTGGAGAAGTGCGGCAATTTTCAGGAGTGATTTTCTGGTGCTGCCGCCCGAGATAACTATAGCAAGGTGCTGTATGATTGCATCGGACAGAGGAACGTGGTCGAGAAC
>CAYSQK010000065.1:0-8790 GCA_964433075.1 uncultured Dehalococcoidales bacterium | reverse complement strand
GTGATTCTGTCAATGCCCTACGCACTCGTTACGTTCATACAAAAAACCCAAGCATCAGCTTAACGAATGAAAAGGGTGGGGAGAATTCTCCCCACCCTTTTCATTCGAGTCTGGTTCACTCATAAACAATACTAATTCCCGGTCATCGATTGTTTCAAATCCTGGTCAATCCAGGCCCATCTGAGCCAGAACTTCACAGCTCCGGCACCGTAGTAATTCTTCACCCACGGCTGCCAGATGCGATACCCCCAGGGAGCCGGCATTGGAATAAGGAACGCCTGTTCAAGAACATACTTCCAGGTTTCCTTGGTAACAGCATCAGCTGCCGGGTAGTTTATCATGACGTTGGCACATTGCACGTCATACGCATTCTCGATTACCGGGTCGGTTCCAGGCGGGTCGTTAACACAGCTCAGGTTAAAAGCATTCGGCCCACGGAAATACCCCATGCTGTACCGAACGAAGAGTGAACCGTCACCGCCGGGTAAGGCCGAAAGAATCAGGTCATCATCGTACTTCCGTCCCGTCCAGACACTGCTGAAGACAGTCGGTTCGAGAACGATGCCTTCGACATCAATTCCGACCTTCGACCAGTACTCTTTCATAATGGCAAACGCTTCTTCCGAAGCAGGCGCATTCTGCATCTGCACATTCATTTTGAAGCCGGTCGGGTACCCTGCATTGGTCAATAATTCTTTTGCCCTGTCAGGGTCATATCCGTAGAGCGCCTGAACGGTTTCATTCTGCTCTTCCAGAGGCGTATATATACTGCGGTACCACTTCCGGGCAGGGCTATCAAGTAACTCAGCCTGCCCGTCATAGAAATCCGCAACAATCGTCGGATGGTCGATTGCCAGCATCATCGCCTGGCGCACTTCCTTCTTGGCGAAGGGCGTGTCGAGATTGATATTTCCCGCAACCTGCTGGGGAGCAATAATCGTCTGGGCATACTTGATATCGGGGTTCGATTTCTTAATAGTATCAAAATCTTCCTTTTGCAGTGTATCGATGAGCGACCAGTCTGCCTGTCCGGTCCTCAGCAAGGCAAGCCGGCTGGAATAGTCAGGCACAATCTGGTAGTTCACGGCATCGATATAGGGTAATTTGTCACCCTGGCCTGGTCCGATTGGATTAGTGTCCCAGTAATTTTCATTTCTGATGAGTTTCATGGCGCTGCCGGTAACATAATCGTCAATTATATAAGGCCCGCACCCGACAACGTCATACCAGTTATTACTGGTTCCGTACGTATCGAGAAATTCTTTCGGCCAGACATACTGAACGCCGCCACCGCCCATCAGCCAGAGGTACCCGGTAGTCGGAGCTTTCGGAGTCCTGACGATTAACTGCCATTCACCGCTCCGCTCGACCGTCATATTTGTCAAGAGTTCGGGTTCGAAAATCCGGGACATGGTGTTATTATCGCGTGAATACTCGAGACTGTAGGCAACATCCTCAGCCGTCATCTTTCGCCCGTTCACGAGCTTGGATGCTTCCTGGTCAGGATGGTTTGCCCAGTAAATATCCTGTCTGATATTCAGGACCCAGACACCGATTTCCGGTGTCTCGAAACTTTCAGCAATATTTCCGGCGAGGTATCGATAGTCCTCGACACCACCAATATAATTGGTTTCTCCGGTCCCTGCCGGGCCTTTAGTAAAATCCATACCGAGTATCTGTTCGAGGACCCATCCGCCAATACCATCAGCACTCTGGGCGGTCACTGCACCCGGATTCCAGACAGTAATATCCGAGCCAGTCACAACGTTCAGGGTACCGCCGTACTGCGGCTTATCTGTTTCGACCTCTACTTCGACAACAGGCCCGGTTTCTCCGACATCGGGCGATTCCTCAACGACCGGTTTCTCTGTCGTCGGTTTTTCGACAACCGGTTTTTCTTCTTCATCCTTACAGGATGTGACGATAAGTGACAGAAGCATACAACAACTTGTAAAAAGTAACAGGATTTTTTTCGTCATCAAGCTTTCCTCCTCATGTATTCTTTCGGGAACTTTCTCAAGAATACGTAGTCAGGTCAGCAGCTAAATCCGCACATCCATTTACTTACGTTGTCATGTCACTATATTCACCTCCTTATGCCTGTTGTTACCGGTATCAAGTATGTATCGCCTGTTCGACAGGTAACAAAAAAGGGCACCAAACCTACCGTACTATTCGGCAGCTTTAGTACCCTTCATCTCATCATAACCACATTATTTGTGGTATATGGAAGGAGATTCACAATGGCAAAAACTGGAGTCGTTATTCAGTTAGTGAGAAGTGTAGTAATTTTTCACTGCTTTGTCAATACAATCGTGAAAATCCGGTAAATTTTAAGGGGTGAAGGCTGTATGCCTTCACCCCTTTACAAGCCGTTATGCGGGAAAAACTAGCTTAACGATGCTTTCAAATCTTCGTCAATCCAGGCCCACCTGAGCCAGAATTTCGGGTCGTTGGCGCCATAGTAATTCTTTACCCACGGCTGCCAGATTCGATACCCCCACGGAGCCGGCATTTGAATTGTGAATGCCTGTTCAAGGACATACTTCCAGGTTTCTTTGGTAATTCGATCAGCTTCAGGATAGTTGACCATAACATTCTCGCATTGAACATTGTAGGCATTCTCAATGACCGGGTCAGTTCCCGCGGGGTCGTTCACGAAACTCATGTTAAAGATGTTCGGCCCGCGATAGTAGCCCATACTGTAGCGGACGAACAGCGAGCCATCACCGCCGGGATAGGCTGACAGGATGAGGTCTTCATAAGCATGACCTATCCAGACGTTAGTGAAAACGGTCGGTTCAAGAACGACAGCTTCAACATCGATGCCAATTGCTGCCCAGTATTCTTTGATAATCGAGAAAGCTTCTTCAGCCTGTGGGGTATTGGTCATCTGCATCTTGAACTTATAGCCTTCAGGATACCCTGCTTCCGCCAGAAGGGCTTTCGCTCTTTCCGGGTCATACCCATACATCGCCTGAACGATTTCGTTCTGCTCCTCGAGCGGAGTATAGATACTCTTGTACCATTTACGAGCCGGGCTGTCGAGCATTTCGGCCTGACCATCATAGAAGTCTTCGAGGATGGTAGGATGATCGATTGCCAGCATCATCGCCTGACGTACTTCTTTCTTGGCAAATGGCCAGTCCTGATTAATGTTACCGGCTACCTGCTGGGGCGCGATGATAGTTTGAGCATACTTGATTTCAGGATTCGACTGCTGTATTGTCGCGAAGTCATCCCGGTCGAGAATATCCACCGCCGACCAGTCCGCCTGCCCTGTCCTAAGGGCTGCCAGTCTGGTTGAATAGTCAGGGACTATCTGTAGATTGACTCCATCAGCATAAGGTAACTGATCACCCTTGCCCGGACCGATTGGATTCTTGTCCCAGTAATTAGGGTTCCGAATCATCCGGCAGATACTGCCTTCGACATAGTCGTCAATCATGTAAGGGCCGGTACCGACGATATCATACCAGTTATTGCTGGTACCATACTGCTCGAGGAATTCCTTCGGCCAGACGTACTGGACACCGCCGCCACCCATCAACCAGAGGTAGCCGGTGGTTGCGGCTTTCGGAGTCCTGACGGTTATCTGCCATTCACCTGTCCGTTCGACTACCATGTTAGTCAGGAGTTCAGGTTCACTGCACATCGAAGATGAGGTTGGATTATCCCTCATGTATTCGAGACTGTACGCAACGTCTTCAGCCGTCATTTCACGGCCGGCGACGAGTTTCGAGGCTGCCTGGTCAGGGTGATTGAGGAAGTGAACACCCTTACGGATATTGAGGACCCAGACACCAACATCAGGGGTTTCGAAACTTTCAGCAAGATTTCCTGCCAGGTAGCGATAGTCTTCGACACCGCCAATGTAATTTGTTTCACCGGTTCCTGCGGGACCTTTGGTGAAATCCATGCCGAGAATCTGCTCAATAGCATAACTGGCAGGGCCATCCGCACCGGCACAGGTGACAGCACCCGGATTCCAGGTCGTGATATCAGAGTTTCTCAAAATCACCAGAGTGCCGCCGTACTGCGGTTTGTTTTCATCGACTTCAACTTCAACAGACGGCCCGGTTTCACCAATATCCGTAGGTGGTTTCTCGACAACCGGCGTTTCTTCCTTATCACCGCAGGATGCGATAACAAGTGAAAGGACCATTAGACAGCTTACCAGGAGTAACAGGATTTTCTTCGTCATTAAGCTTTTCCTCCTCGGGATTTTCCTTCAAAAATGATTTTTTGAAGAATATTTCCTTTTCAGCAGCTCAATTTGCACAACCCTATACCTGAAAAGTCATCTCAATGGTGCACCTCCTCGGACTGGCCCAAGCATCTGATATGCCACACGCAATGAATAGTTTTTCAATGCTGATACAGGTACCAAACACCCGTAATTCTGAATGGCAGCTGAGGGACCAGCACATTCTTTATTGTATTTTTTTGTTAATTAAACCAAATATCTCTTAACGGTACTCCAGTTTCCGGATAACAAAAAAGGGCACCAAATCCACCGTACTATGCGGCAGCTTTAGTACCCTTCATCTCATCATAACCACATTCAGTCTGGTCTATGGCGGGAGAATCAAGATGGTAAAAACTGGAGTCAATATTCAGTTAGTGAGAAGTGTAATAAGTTTTTACTGCTTTGTCAATACATTCGGGAAAAACAGGGCGCAAAAAAGGGGTGAAGGCGGTACCTTCACCCCTTGAAGAGCCGTTATGTGGATGAACCTAGTTTAACGATGCTTTCAAATCTTCATCAATCCAGGCCCATTTCAGCCAGAATTTCATATCACTCGCGCCATAGTAGTTCCGGAGCCAGGGCTGCCAAACACGGTATGTCCACGGAGCCGGCATCTGAATTGTGAATGCCTGCTCAAGAACATACTTCCAGGTTTCCTTGGTGATGGCATCAGCTTCCGGGTAATTAACCATGACATTGGCACACTGAACTTCGTAAGCATGTTCAATAACGGGATCCGTCCCCGGAGGGTTGTTGACATTGCTCAGGTTGAAGAGGTTCGGGCCGCGATAGTAGCCCATGCTGTATCTCACGAACAGTGCACCGGTACCGCCAGGATAGGCACACAGAATCAGGTCCTCACCATATGTATGACCTGCCCAGACACCACTGAATACCGAAGGTTCGAGAATAAGCGGTTCGACATCGATACCAACGGCACCCCAGTAGTTCTGTATCATAGCAAATGCTTCTTCGGTATCATTACCCACCGGCATCTGCATTCTGACCTTGAACCCATCCGGATATCCGGCTTCAGTGAGAAGTTCTTTCGCTCTCTCGGGATCATACCCATAAAGAGCCTGAACAGTTTCGTTCTGTTCTTCGAGCGGGGTGTAGATGCTCTTGTACCACTTCCGGGCCGGACTGTCGAGATATTCAGCCTGACCTTCATAGAAATCATTGACGATTTCGGGATGATTGATTGCCAGCATCATTGCCTGTCTAACTTTTACATCGCCGAATGGAGTATCGAGAGCGACATCTCCGGCAACCTGCTGCGGGTCTTTAATTGTTAAGGCGTACTTAATCTCAGGATTCGATTTCTGAATAGTATCGAATTTTTCCTTGACAAGCGTATCCACGAAAGACCAGTCTGCCTGCCCGGTTCTGAGGGCTGCCAGCCTCGTCGATTCATCAGGGACAATCTGGTAATTGACGGCATCAGGATAAGGTAACTGGTCACCTTTACCCGGTCCGATGGGATTCTTAGCCCAGTAGTTCGGGTTCCTGATTAGTTTTGCAGCGCTGTTCGGTACATAATCATCGAACATATACGGACCGGTACCAACAACATCGTACCAGTTATTGCTCGCACCATACTGTTCAAGGAATTCCTTCGGCCAGACGTACTGAACACCACCGCCGCCCATCATCCAGAGGTACCCGGTGGTCGGAGCTTCCGGCGTCCTGACAGTCAACTGCCATTCACCCGTCCGTTCGACCGTCATGTTCTGCATGAGGCCCGGTTCATAAAGGCTGGAAGAAGTTCCAGGTGTATCTCTCATATACTCAAGGCTACAGGCGACATCTTCAGCCGTCATTTCGCGACCGCCGACGAGTTTCGAGGCTGCCTGGTCAGGATGGTTGGCAAAGTGAACGCCCTGCCGGATATTGAGTACCCAGACACCAACTTCGGGAGTTTCGAAACTTTCAGCGAGGTTACCCGCCAGGTAGCGGTAGTCCTCGACGCCGCCGATGTAATTTGTTTCACCGGTTCCTGCGGGACCTTTGGTGAAATCAATACCGAGTATCTGCTCATAAGCAAGACTGGCAGGAGCTTCAGCTCCCTGACCGACGACCGCACCCGGATTCCAATACAGCAGATCCTGACTTGTTAACATGACCAGAGTTCCACCGTATTTCGGTTTGTCAGGGTCAACGGTAACTTCAGTGCTCGGCCCGGTTTCACCGACATCAGTAGTCGGTTTCTCAGTTGCCGGTGTTTCTTCCTTGTCACCGCAGGATGCGATAACAAGTGAAAGGACCATAAGACAGCTTACCAGGAGTAACAGGATTTTCTTCGTCATTAAGCTTTTCCTCCTCGGGGGTTTTCCTTCAAAAATGATTTTTTAAAGAATATTTCCTTTTCAGCAGCTCAACTTGCACAACCCTATACCTGAAAAGTCATCTCAATGGTGCACCTCCTCGGACTGGTCCAAGCATGAAAAAACAGCACCACGCCAAACGCAGAGAACGGCAACTCTATGCTGATACGGGAATACTTCACCCGCAATCCTGAATGGCAGCTGAGGGACCAGCACATTTTTCTATTTTTTTATTAATCGATATTAATGTTTTGTTTCGGTGCCTGCGTTTCCAGAAAAACAAAAAGGGCACCAAAAACCGCCGTACTATAAGTTGGCAGCTTTTCGTACCCTAGCCTCATTTTCAGGCACCTTTTCAATAAATGGTGCGTGATGTATAAGGAAAATATTCTGTTAGTCCAATGGTTAGGCTACAGTGTAAAAGTTTTTTCCGATAATGTCAATACAAAGAGACAAATATTTATGCCCTGCAGCTTTTCCCCGTCACTCACAGCCTTGAATCCGTCCTCACGTATCTCACAAAAGACGTCAACTGGGGAATGCTCCGCCGTCGACATTCAACGTCTGGCCGGTAACATTCTTTGCATCCTCCGAAGCAAAAAACACAACCGCTCTCCCGATATCTTCCGGTGTCTGCCCCCGGCCCATGGGCACCTGGGGAGCAACGTATTTATCAAAAAATTCACGGTCAGACAGGTGCTCCGAGCCGGGAGTCATCTGTTTCCGCCTGAGAGCGCTCCGCTCATAAAGGGGGGTATAGAGCGTCCCCGGGCAAATACAGTTGATATTGATGTTATACGAAGCGAGCTGGGAAGCAATCATCCTGGTAAACTGAATGACTCCCGATTTCGAGACAGCATAACTGGTCATCGGCCCGAGATTGGCAATTACTTCCGGGTCATCTACTCGCGGGTTATACGGTCTTCCCGGCATCGGTCGGCCGGCAACTGAAGCGATGTTGATAATTTTACCGCTTCTCCGCTCAATCATATGAGGCATGACCGCCCGGCTCATCAGCATGGCGGATTTCAGATTCAGCTTAACGGTATCATCCCATTCCTGTTCTTCCGTGTACTCTTCACCCGGTTTTTCAAAGTAGAAGCGAGCTTCCCCGCCGACATTGTTAACGACGATATCGATATGCCCGAATGACTTGATTATCTTCTCTAGTGCAGCATCGACCTGTTTTTTGTCAGTCGCGTTGGCGGCAACGCCGATTGCCCGGCACCCCCTGGCTCTGACTGATTCGGCGATACTATCGGCCGTTTCCTGTTTGAGGTCTATCACAGCAACATCAGCGCCTTCTTCAGCCAGACACTGGACTATCCCCTGTCCGATCCCGGCACCACCTCCGGTAACGACGGCAATTTTCTTTTCGAGTTTCACTGAATTCCTCCTGTCTCATACTTTCATAGAGTCTTTAAAAACATCGTTGCCACACGGCAGAAACTGGTGAAATGATAGTAGTTCCTGAGTAAGATTTCAAGTTTCTCCATGAACCAGGAAATCCACCAGGCCACATAATCAAAAAAGGCGGCCGCCCCTCGATGGGGCGGCCGCCTGTGACAGGATTGAGTGATTGGGTTATCAGCGACCCAGAGACGCTTTCAGGTCCTGGTCGACCCAGGCATACTGAAGCCACCACTTGGGATAATATTCTCCATAGTAGTCTTTCAGCCAGGGCTGCCAGACACGGTAACCGTAGGGAGCCGGTAACGGGATGAGGAACGCATTTTCGAGAATATACGGGACCGTATCTCTGAATGCCTTGTCTGCCGCCGGATAATTTATCATGACGTTCTCAGACTGAATATTATAGGCATTCTCGATTACCGGGTCTGTTCCGACCGGGTCGTTGACGTGGCTCATATTGAAGAAGTTCGGGCCTCGGAAGAAACCGAAGCTGTACCGAACGAACAGAGCCCCGTTTCCGCCGGGGAACTGAGAAAGCATGAGGTCTTCCACCTCACGACCAATCCACATACCGGTGAAGATGGTAGGCTCGACAACCTGAAGGGTAAGGTCGATACCGACCTGGTCGAAATAAGATTTGATTAACGAACCGGCTTCTTCATGAGCGGGTGTGTTCTGGAGAACCATTGTCATCTTGAATCCGTCGGGATACCCTGCCTGAGACAGGAGGTCTTTCGCCTTTTCAGGATTATACCCAAGATCGGAAGAGCACACGTCTGAACTCCAGTCACGAGATTCCATCTC
>CAYSQK010000064.1:0-8813 GCA_964433075.1 uncultured Dehalococcoidales bacterium | reverse complement strand
ACTTTTTTTGATGCAACCATACCATATTCAGTAACTGTTATTATGATGCAATGCGGAATGTTGACTTTATGCAAAGGTTGGACTAAGCTTTGTCCATATAAATTCGAATATCCCTTATCGCCTGGTAAAGGGCGCTATTGCTGCCGATAGTGCGCACGCAAATAGCGCCCTTTTCGTTTACAAAAAAGGAGGCATAAACGATGGTAACCTGACCTGCTTCAACAACCGAAACCGAACCGGCAAAGGAAAAGCTGCAGATACCCGACAGGTTATTTAGAAAGGATGATAACCACAATGACGAAAAAAATAGCATGGATACTCATGTGTTGCCTGATGACGCTGTCGCTTCTTGCTGTATCCTGCGGCACCGATGAAGAAGAAGAGCAGCAACAACAGCAGGAACAAGAGGAAGAACAGGAGGAGGAAATCGAACAGCCTCCCGCCGACAAGCCGGAGTACGGAGGTATCCTTAATATCTCACTGACGGCGGACGTGGACGACTTTCTCCCGTGGTCAATCTTCACCGCCCAGCCGGTCATGGCCTGCAACGAATGGCTGTGGAATGGTGACTGGGCAAAAGGTCCGGCCGGCGGGTACGGAACCAACGAGGTAGGCTGGGAAGCCTCCACGAACATCAAGGACCTGAAGGCCTACTACATCGCCGACAACATTCGCTGGGAAGTGGATGCAGGCGGAGAGACCGGCACGATTTACATCAAAATCAAGGAAGGCATCCATTACGGGCTTGACCCGGATAACCCGGCAAGCGTTCTCGTCGGCGGGAGAGAAGTAACCATCGACGATGTGCTGTGGAACTTCAACACCCGGCTGAACGACACGAGGAATCACCCGGGGCTGTTCCTCGGGACGAGTTACCCGTGGACCCACGGTATCTACGGGAAGAAAATCGGTCCCCAGGAAGCATCGTTCACGATTCCCATCGCCGAACTCCTCAACGGCGTCATGCTGCTGTGCGACGGCGCCCAGATATTCCCTCCGGAACTCGATGAAGAATATGAAGGCGATTCGACAACCGACTGGAATGTCTGCTTCGGCGCCGGCGCTTTCATGGTTAAAGATGTCGTTATCAATAACAAGATAGAACTGAAGCGAAACCCCAACTACTGGGGGACAAATCCGGTCGGCCCAGGGAAGGGAGACCAGCTCCCCTACCTCGACGGCGTCAAATACATCATCATGCCTGACCTCTCGACCCGGCAGGCAGCCTTACGGACCGGACAGATCGACCAGCTCGGCATGGTCACCATCGAAGACAGGGCAATGCTCCTCGGGCAGAATACAGAATTGAAAGAAGCCCTCGGCGGCATGTCGGCAGTCAACCTGCTGGGCATGAGGACCGACATAGCCGGCACCCCGTACGCCAACGTGAAAGTACGGCAGGCAATGATGATGGCGACTGATTTCAACGCCATCAACGACAGCCTGTACGACGGGCTCGGCCACATCCTGACCTGGCCGTACTGGAAACAGAAAGGCTACGAAGGACTGTACCTCGGTCTCGACGACCCGGACATGCCTGAAAACATCAAAGAACTATACGTCTACAACCCGGCACGGGCGAAGGAACTGATGGAAGAAGCCGGATACCCCGACGGGTTCAAGGCGACCGTCGTCCTGACCGATACCGAAGTCGATTACTACTCAATCGTCAAGGACATGTGGGAAGAAATCGGCATCGACCTGGAATTCAGCATCCAGGAAACCGGCGGATACCTCAGCATCCTCTACGGACTGAGTTACGAAGAGATGATTGTCGGAGCCATTCCTCCTCCGTCTTCATGGCCGGAAGTCGCCGGTTATACCGGCATCAGCCTGAGCAACTTCTCGCGCATCAACGACCCGTACCTGAACGAGGCAACGGCGCATATGCTGACAACCGCTATCACCAACCTTAACAGCGCCATGACGGAAACCAGAGAAATGATGAAACACCTCCTCGAAGGGGCGTGGGTTATCCCGACTCCCCGATACCCGTCCTATACCCTCTGGTGGCCGTGGCTGAAGAACTATTCGGGTGAAAACTCCGTCGGCTGGCTCGCCTGGAACTGGCCGTGGTGGGTCTACATAGACCAGGACCTGAAAGCCGAAATGGGCAAATAACACTAAAGCGGGGGCACGTAAAGGCACAGTTTCATAGGGAGACTTGTTGAACCATACCCCAAATACCGATACGGAAAAGCAAGAGAGAGGCATTATCTCATAAGGGATAATGCCTCTCAATATGATTTACAATTATTTGTTTAAGATGCTCTTGTCATCATCTTGCCGACAATCCTGTATATCATCCACAAACACTTGATTGCCAATAATCTGATAAATGATCCGGTACCTTTTATTTGATAATATATAACGGTATTTGCCAACTGAAAGATATGGGCGGTTATACACAGGATAACAGAACGGATTGGTTCGGAGATTCCGAATATCTTTAAGTAATCCAGCCAAAAGCCTATTTACTGCATTAACGCTGACACGCGCTAAAAATTCAAAATGATCATACATTCTATTATTTGCGTCGGATGCAATAATTACCTGATATACCTTTCCATTACGTTCCATGCTCCGCTCCCGTGTCAATTGCTTCCCTCATGTTTTTTTCAAACTCATCAACGGTATATCCTTGAGCTCCAAGCAAACGGGAACGTTCCGTCGCAAGCAAACGCTCGGCTGTCGCCAAATCATCCTCGCGCCGGTTGAATGTTTCCATATCCATGATAACCGTATCACCGACGCCATTTCTGGTTAAAAATACAGGTGTTTTCATTTTACGGCAAATATCAGCGATACTGTTGTAATTTTTCCGAAGCTCACTTGACGACTTAATTATTGTACCCAATTCTACCACTCCTAATAGGCAAATTTATATCAATATTATACCCTTATAAGACTAATATAACAAGAAATGGATATTCCGGTACTGCGGAGCCGCAGTTCCGGTGTGGGTTGAGCCAGTGTTCCGGGGTACGGAGGAGACCCCGCTCATTTGTTTTCCGAGGAACTATTTCAATCCCTTGCACCGCTCGCATTCGTCGCGTCCGCGCGGGTCTGAAATATACGAGCAGTCAGGCACGTTCGCATATCGGGAGCAGTCCACGTCACCGGACGACATATCGACATTCAGGTCCGGGACTCCGGGTGAAAGTTCGGGGATATCGACAGACGGGTCGATACCGAAATCCATATCGAACGACCCCATACCCACATCCGGGACAGCGACATCCCCTTCGGGAACGCCGATATCATCAATCGGCTTGTCCGAAAGGTCGGTCCCGATATCCGAAAGAGAATCGATTGCCTCTCCGGACTGTTCAATCAGCGCTCCCTCGTTTTCGAGGGGCTCTTTCGTACCGGTGTTGCTCCCGGTACACCCCGAAAGGAGCAGTCCGGTGATGACAAGCATGTCCGCCGCCATGAGCGCCAGTAATTTTTTCGTCTTCATCTCAGTTCCACCAACCACGGGACACCGCCCTTTTATTTCGTTTCCAAACGCACCGGTATTCCGTAAACTCACTTATTCAAGCCGGCTGACCAGGCTGACGATTTCGGTTAGGCCTGCTTCCAGACGGTCTTTCAACGCCATCAGTGCGGCAATATCGGTACCGGGCTCACTGCCTTCGAAGGTGCCGATTATTTCAAGGGCTTCATCGATAAGCGGGAGGACTTCCTTCATCAGGCGCAGCTTCGACTTCCCTTCGTCGGACAGGTCAATCCCGGATTCGAGGCCGGCGACAAGCGAGACCATTTTCGCTTTCGCTTCGTTCAACCGGGCAGCGGTATCATCTTCCCGCAATTTTTCCAGGGTAACCCGAACCAATTCGTCCGTACCCCGGCTCAAGGCCAGTTCAAGCTGCGACTGCTTCATTTCCCAGAACGTCCTGAAACCGGCAATCGCCTGATCAATCTCTTCCGGACTGACGGCATTCGTCACCGCGGTGGTGAGCGACTGCCAGTTCATGTCGAATTCCGCAATCAGTTCAGCCATCGAGGGAACATCGAGCCTGCCTGACTGAACCGCCAGTTCTATTTCTGCTTCACGCTGTTTTATCTGAGCCACGGCCGCTTCGTACTGGGGTGTCATGGCTTCGATAACGACGGCTTTCTTCAACCGGAGGAATTCATCATAATGCGTTTCATAGAACGCTTTGCGTTCGGCGGCACGGTTTTCAAGCCGCTGACTGATATCCGCGAATCCTTCCTGAATACGGATGAACGTCCCGAAATTCTCTTCCTGCAATCGAAGCGCTTTCTGCTCAGCCCACTCCCGTATCTCCTGTTCCTTTTCAGCAGCGAGGGTTTCCATTTCAGCGGTTATCCGGGCTTTCGATTCGGCTACCCAACCGTTCACTTTAGCGTTAACTTCATCCATATCAACCGTCGTGCCCTGGGTTGATCTGGCATAGGCTTCCGCCCGGGCGCGAATTTCCGCTTCTGCGGCGGCGCCTTTTTCTTCACCGATTCTGTTGAGTTCGGCTTCTATTTCGGCAGCCTTCGCCTGCACTTCGGTTTCCATCTGCGCGCGGAGTTCAGCTTCGATAACCGCCGCCCTAGCACGGAGGAGAGGCTCCAATCCCCGCAATTCGGTCTCGAGGTTCCTGAGGGTATTGCCGACTGCCTGGCCTTCGCTCTCAAGGGTAGCGACGATTGCTTCCGCAGCCGCGATACTGCCGGCACGGTCAATCGATTCAAGTTTCGCCACCCAGTCACTCCGCAGCCGGCCGATATCGGTAATCGCCGGCATATCGGCGCCGAGCTCCGCCCGGGCAGCCTCGATTAACGGGGTCATGACTTCATCGAGGGCATCGAGGTACGCCAGCAATTCGGCGCTACGCGCCCAGGCCATATGGCTGACCATATCGAGGACATCCTGGACATCGACGAGGCCTTCGGCCTGCGGGGGAACGTTGATTACCCCGGCCTGCGCCGGCCGGGCGCCTGCCAGAGGCAGAGCAATCATGACTGCGCAAACCACCGGTACCAGAATTCTTCGTATTCTCATACTGTTTTCACCCCACCCGTACCTGCAAGGCAGGCAGGTTTTCACGACTGACTTCTCTCTTAATAGTACATCCGCCGGGCGTTTTTGAAAATATGGTGAACCGGAAATGAGCCGGGCAATCTCAGGGGTGAGTGAAAAACAGCCGGGGAACCCGGATTTACGCGACGAAGAGGTCGTGAGACGACGCTTTGCCGTCGGTGGTCAGATTGACACCGAGACGTTTCAGCCCGACATCATCACCGGGGGTCGGGATATGGGTCATGTGCATTTCGCATCCCCGGAGTTCCGGCAGTTTCGTCATGGCAAGCTCGGCAGTGGGATTGGTCGTGGCGCTTATCGAGAGGGCAATCATCGTCTCTTCGAGGTCGAGACTGGTCGATTCTGCTCCCATAATCATCTCCTTGTACCTCGATATCTGGGCGATAATCTGGGGAGAGAGCAGGAAGATTTCATCGGGAATATGCGCCAGGACTTTCGTGGCGTTCAGTATCAGGCTGGAAGAGGCGTGGAGAAGCTGGGAATTCTTCCCGGTGACAATAGTGCCGTCTTTCAGTTCGATGGCGGCGCCGCAGAATATGCCTTCGTTCCCCCGGGCTTTTTCCTCCGCTTCGCCGGCCGCCTGCCTGGCCGGTTCGACGACGGTACGGTCGGTTATCCTGACACCGAGTTCTTCCATGAGGCGCATGACCCGGTCGACCGTTTCCTGTTTTTCAATACCGTTGATGAACTCTTCGTTGTACCGGAAGTACCGCCGGATAAGCTCCTGTTTCGAGGCTTCCTTCACCACCTCGTCGCTGGTAATACCGAAACCCGCCCGGTTCACCCCCATATCGGTCGGAGAATTGTAGAGGGACTGTTTCGTCCACTTGAGGAGGCCGTTGGAAGGGCTGCCGTTCTTTTCGACGGAACCGTCGGTAAAAATCCGGCTGAAAATCAGCTTCAGCAGCGGAAAGCTTTCGACGTCCCGGTTGTAGTTCACGGCAGTCTCGTTATAGGCGGCAAGGTGAAAGGGGTCAACCATATTGAAGTCCTGAATATCAGCCGTGGCCGCTTCATAGGCAATATTGACGGGATGTTTGAGGGGAAGGTTCCAGATGGGGAACGTTTCGAACTTGGCGTACCCGGACTGAATATTCCGCTTGTTTTCGTGATATAACTGCGAAAGGCAGGCGGCGAGCTTGCCGCTGCCCGGCCCGGGGCCGGTAACGACGACGATGGGATTGAAGGTTTCGATGTACTCGTTTTTTCCGAACCCCTCTTCGCTGACAATCAAATCGACATTCGCCGGATACCCCTGAATCGGGTAATGCAGGTACACCTTGATGCCTTTATGCTCCAGCCTGTTTTTAAAGGTGATGGCGGAAGGCTGGTTGGTAAAACGGGTGATGACGACAGCGATGACGCGGAGGTCCCATTTTCTCAAATCGTCGATGAGCTTCAGGGTCGCATCATCGTAGGTAATCCCGAAATCGCCCCGCACCCGGCCTTTTTCGATATCGCCGGCGTGGACGCAGAGGACGATGTCTATCTTGTCCCGGAGCACCTGAAGGAGGCGAATCTTGACATTGGGGTCGTAGCCGGGGAGAACACGGGCGGCATGGTAGTCGTAACAGAGTTTTCCGCCGAATTCGAGGTAGAGCTTGTTGCCGAACTTGGCAACGCGGTCAAGGATAGCCGCCGTCTGCTCTTTCAGGTATCTCTCGTTATCGAAGCCCGTTTTCTGTATCATGGTCAGTTCTTTTTAAGAATACACTATTCGCGGTGAAGTTAACAGACCTTAACAGACCGGACACAAGCCGGTACCTGAAGAATCAATCGATTTCGTAGTAACCGAGCAGGTCGCCTTCGGCGTTCCGGACGCTCCGCATGAAGGTGCGGCGGGTTTCGGTGGCAACGAGGGGAATTTCATCGACGCCGTTTTTCATCGTTTCGAGATTCCCGGTTATCAACCGGCAGGAATGCTCGTTATGACAGTCGAACAGGTTTTTCCCGATGATATCACCATACTTTGCGTACTTCTGACGGGCGCGGGCGTTCATGTACCGGATGACATGCTCCGTGTCAGCGAAGACAATCGACCGGTCGAAATCCTCGAGAATCGAGGCAATAATTTCAAATTCGTCCATTATTTCAGTATGACCTCTTTCAGCGGGCGTTTCGGTACATGGTGGGTACCGTCCGGTTCGCGGTAGTAAGCGATATCGCCGCCGGGGGCGGTATCTTCGAGAACGACGGTCTCTTTCGGCTTGCCCAGCGAGATAACCATCACTATCTCATAGCGGGCAGGAATACCGAACAGCTTCGTAATGGTTTCTTTCTTGAATGAGCCGTGCATGCAGCCGGCGAGGCCGATTTCCCGGGCGCCGAGGAGGATACTCTGGGCGGCAATGCCGTGATCGCACCAGGGATTTTTACTGATTTCGGTATCGAGCAGAATAATGATATAGGCAGCCGGACGCTCGCCCTCCGCCGGGCCCGGCCAGTCCTTCAGCCGTCCGGCAAAACCGAGCGTTTTAAACACATCAGCATTCTTATCCGGTTCGTTACAAAGGATATATTTAAGGGGCTGGAGATTGGACGCCGAGGCAGAACAACGGGCAAGGTCGACGAGGTCCTCAAGGGTTTCCCGTTCGACCGGCACGTCCTGGTAGAAACGACGGCAGGTACGGTTGGCGTAAATCAGTTCTTTTATCATGAGCAGTTACCCTCCCGGGATTTTTTCCCTTGTTACTGTTCCCGATTTTGTTCCCGTTATGTAAAGCGTTTCACTTCGAACCGATACAGCTTCACCGGTTCATTCGAACCGATGCCGCCTTTCTGGCGGCAGATATCAATCTGGTCTTCGACCGTATCGACGCCTTCGAGGTCCGGCAGCAGCAGGCCGCGGCGGTAGCCGGCTTCAACGATGATACCGTACTTCTTCGGGTCGAGCTCGGCTTCACTTTCAACGAGTTCAGGCTTTGTCAGGACATCGACGCTGTAATCGAGAAGGTCGAGCTCATCAGCTTCGACGGACATGAACCGCGGGTCGCGGGTCGATGAACTGACGGCATTGCCGATTATTTCGAGGGCGATGTTTTCTTCAGTCGGCTCGAAGGTCCCGATGCAGCCGCGCAGGGCGCCTTTTTTATGGATGGAGACGAACACGCCGGCTCTCCCCTGCATGTCCGGCGGGAGAGGGTCAGGAGGCTCGATGATGATGCCGCGGGTGATATAGGCTTCGACGGTATCTCTGGCCAGCCGGGCAACCGGCGACATGCCTTTGACGATAACGCCGGCATACCCGACGACGGCATCGTACTCGCCGGTGGTGTCGCCGCTTGTCATATGCATGACCAGTTCGGCACTGACGGCGCCGAGTTTTTTCACGGCGGTAATCATACTGACGGCCGGGGCAATACCGCACATGGTGATGTTTTCTTTTGTAACACGGGAAATCAGTTCGTCTTCATCGAGGGCAAGGACCGCTTCGATGGCGAGATTATCCTTGTCATTCGTTACTTCCTGGGACTCATAGTGATTCATATCGCTCGAGACCATGATGACCGCCTGCTTTCCCAGTTTCCTGAGGACGGCGGCAATGCCAGCCCCAATCTCGACGTAATCAGCCGCTTTCGCGTGGCCGAGCACAATCGGGACGATTTTCACCTCCGGCTTGAGGTACTGAAGAAAGGGAAGCTGAACCTCAATCGAGTGCTCGTAATCGAGTGCCCGGCGGTCTTCCTGAAGTTTTTGACACTCGTTAAGGATTGCATGGGCAAGAGAGGAATCGATTTCCACCTCGCCGAGCGGCGTC
>CAYSQK010000063.1:0-8894 GCA_964433075.1 uncultured Dehalococcoidales bacterium | reverse complement strand
CCGGGCTGCTTATCTTCCCGCAGTGTTAGAAGGAACAGCCGATCGGCAATCTAATAAAGTGAAACTGACAACGAAAAACCGGCGGAAAACGCCGTTGTCACAGACGTGCAAAGTCTGTGACAACGATATTCCTTTTCTATGATTATCAATTACTATCAGGGACGAGCCATCCGCCTCCTCGCGTCATTGCAAATCTTAGCGTCAACAGCTGAGAATCGGCAATCCATATCAATTAAACTGTCAACTGTCAACTGTCAACTGTCAACTGTCTACTGTAAACTGTCTACTGTAAACTGTAAACTGATAACTTCCCCAGTAACTTTAAACCTGAATTACAAATTGATATTCGAATACTTTCTCCACGGCCTGGCTTTGAAGTTCCGATGGTCTTTATCCTTGTCCCAGATGGCATCGAGGGCTTTGTTGATTATCGCCCGGGTTTCGGACGGCATGATGACATCATCGATGTGCCCCCTCTCTGCCCCGCAGTAGGGATTTTCGTAAAGCTCTTCATACTCAGCTTCCAGTTTGGCCCGTGTTTCTTCAGGATTGGCTGATTCGCGTATCTCTCTGGCAAAGATGACGCTGGCCGCTGTCTTCGCTCCGACGATATTGACCTTGGCCGTCGGCCACGCAAAAACGAGGTCGGCGCCGATGCCTTTGTCGAGCATTCCGTAATGCGCCCCGGCATAAGACTTGCGAACCATGATTGATATCAGCGGAATCGTTGCATCCGCCCAGGCGAACAACAGCTTCGCGCCGTGACGCAGGATACCCTTCCAGTCCTGCTCCGAACCGACCATGTAACCGCCGCAGTCGCCGAGCGTCACCACCGGTATATTGAACAGGTCGCAGGTCCGGACGAACCGGGCGCCTTTATCGGCTGCATTGGTATCGATTGACCCCGCCATCACCATCGGCTGGTTTGCCCAGATGCCGACCGTCCGGCCGTTGAACCGGGCAAAGCCGGTGATGACCGATTTCGCATGGTCCTTCAGTATCTCGAAGAATTCGCCGTTATCGGTAATAGCGCGGATAATCTTGAACATGTCATACGGCCGCGTCGGTCGGTCGGGGATAACCGTGTCGAGCTCCGGAACCACCCTCATCGGGTCGTCCGTGCAGGGAACAACCGGTGTCCTCTCGACATTGTTCGAGGGTAAAAACGAAAGGAGCATTTTGGCTTTATCGATTGCGTCCTTGTCATCGTCGGCAACCACGTGGGTCTGCCCTGATTTAACCGCGTGAGCTTCCCACCCCGAGAGTTTTTCGAGGGTGATTTCTTCCCCGATTTGTGCCTGGACGATTGCCGGTCCGGCAATGCCCATGAATCCGGTCTGTTTGCACTGAATGAGGAAGTCCTGCATTATCGGATGGTACGCCTGCCCGCCGAGGCACGGCCCCATCAGTAACGCAATCTGCGGAATGATGCCGGACGCCCGTATTTGGGCATTAAAAAGCTGACCGTACGTTTCGAGCGTATCGAACCCTTCCTGAAGCCTCGCCCCGCCCGAGTCGTTCATCCCGACGACCGGCCAGCCCATTTCGCAGGCGAATTCAATTGCCCTGATTTCCTTCAAACCGTGGTATTCGCCGAACGTGCCGGCGAGCGCCATGTAATCTTCTGCAAAAGCGACCACCGGTCGGCCGTTGACCTTGCCGTAACCGGTAACGACTCCTTCCGCCGGAATTTCTCTTGTATCCATGCCGAAGTTGGTCGTCCGGTGTTTGACGAACGTCCCGATTTCGGTGAATGTCCCCGCGTCGAACAGGTAATCGATTCTCTCTCTGGCGGTCCACTGGCCTTTTTCGTGGCGTTTTGTGATTGCCGCAGCCCCGCCCATGCTCGTGATGTGTTCACGCTTCCTTTTGTACTCTTCGATAAGTTCTTGTGTTGTAGCCATGATAGATTCCCTTCTCAGTATTAGTAGTGTTACAGTCCCATTTCACTGGCGACGATTTCCCTGTAATAGTCGCTGCTTCCGAATGACAGGGCAGCAGCTTTTCCGGTCCTTGTTGAATAGTGGAGATCATGGTCCATCGTGCAGCCGATGGCGCCGTGTATCTGGTGCGCCAGTGTGCTGACGCGCTCGAACGCTTCATTGGCAAATGCTTTTGCGATTGCCGCTTCTTTGGCCGCCGGTTTTCCTCCGCTGAGTTTCCAGGCCGCTTCATACGTCGAAAATCGGGTACCGTCGACGTCGATTGCCATGCTCGCGCAGTAATGCTGAATCGCCTGGTAACTGCCGATTGCCTGACCATACTGGCTTCGCTCTTTCGCGTAATCGATTGTCAGGTCAAGGCTCTGCTGCATGGCGCCGAGCATCGTGCAGCATTTCCCGACCGCCGCGTATTCGGTAGCCGATTTTATGATTTCCCAGCCTTTTCCGGGCTGGCCGAGGATACAGTCTTTCGAAACGCTGACATTATTGAAGGTGACTTCACATAATTTGTCCCACCCCATTGTCTTCAGCGGGGTGACCGAAATGCCTGTTTTCTTCATGTCGATGATGAATACGGTCAGTCCGTCCTCGTTGCCTTCGCCCGTGCGTGCCGCACAGAGCAGATAATCGGCAGCGTGCGCATCCGGAACGAACAACTTGGTGCCGCTGATGGTATACGAATCACCGCTCATCCGGGCCGGCAGGGTAATCGACGCCGCGTCGCAGGTGCCGTCTTCCTCGGTGATGGCGAATGTGACGATTGCCTCACCGCCGGCTATTGTCGTCAGTAACTGCTGCTTCTGTTCATCGGTGCCGTATTTCATAATCGGTATGCTTCCAAGTACGACGGTTGAAAAGTAGGGACCGGGGAGACAAGCTCGTCCGATTTCTTCGAGGACAACCGCCAGGTCGAGGAATGTCATACCCGTACCACCGTACGCTTCGGGAATAACCAGCCCCGTCCAGCCGAGTTCAACCATCTCTCTCCAGAGGTCCGGAGAATATCCCTTCTCGTCTTCCGCCATCTCTTTGACCATCGTTTTCGGGCACTTGTCGACGAGGAAGTCACGGGCCATCGTTTTCAGCATTTCCTGTTCTTCTGTATACGTAAAATTCATTATCGTACTCCTTAAGGAATGGTATTGAATTACGAGGCTGAAGGCAGTCCCAGTCCCCGTGAAGCGATGATGTTTTTCAACACTTCGGAGGTTCCTGCCTGAAGACTGTAGCCTGTCGATGCCAGGTACGAATGAGAACCGAGTCCCGCGATGGGTGCGTATTTCGATTCTGCCCATAACTGGCCGTACATTCCCAGGATATCCATGGAGACGCTCGCAAGCCTGCGTTCGAATGCTGTCGAGTAGGCTTTTGCCTTTGCAGCTTCGACGTTCGGGGCGTGCCCTTCCTCCATGACCGAGATGACTTTATATATCATGAGTCGTCCGACTTCGAATTCAATCTGAAGCTGGGCGAGCTTTTGACGGATAAACGTGTCTTCGCATATCGGCTTCCCGTGCCACTTCGTCTCTTTGGTAAATTTGAGGATGGCATCGAAAAGCGGATAATTTCCCATCAGCCGTTCCATACCGGCACGTTCGTAGTCGAGCTGGTTGACCACCTGGTAGAAACCGCGGTTCTTCTCGCCGATGAGTGACGATTTCGGGATTCTGACGTTATCGAAAAATACCTCCGCCCAGGCGGTGCTGCCGGTGATATCGATGGTCGGCGTGATGGTGATACCCGGCCGGTCCGTTTCGAGGATGAATTCACTGATACCTCTGTGCTGGGGAGCATCAGGATCGGTTCTCGCTACCATGTAAATGTGGTTCATGAACATACCGCAGCTCGTCCACATTTTCTGCCCGTCGATGATGTACTCATCGCCTTCTTCGGTCGCTTTCGTGCGAAGCGATGCCAGGTCGGAACCTGCTTCAGGTTCGCTTAATCCGAGTCCCACATATGCCTCACCGGCGATTATCTTCGGGAGAATCCATCGCTTTTGCTCTTCGGTTCCGTATCGGAGAACGGCGCCGCCGATTTGCCGGTCGGCAAACCAGTGACAGGCTGCCGGCGCTCCGTATCGGAGCATCTCCTCGGTAAGTATCAGCCGGTCGGTGTGACTTCGCCCCTGGCCTCCGTATTCGACCGGCCATGTCAGCCCTATCCAGCCTTTCTGAGACACCTTTTTTGTGAATTCAGGAGAATACCCCTGTATCCAAGCATCGCACTTCGGCTGGAAGGTTCCCCGGGATATTTCAGCCTCGAGGAATTCTCGAACTTCCTGCCTGAAAAGGATTTGCTCCGTGGTGAATTCAAATTCCATGTATCGTTCTCCTCTCTTCCTTCCTTTCGGTATTCGGTCAGGGAAACGGAAACAACCTGCACAAAATCACCATCGCTTTACGGTAATTATGTAGCTGTTACGCACAAGTTTCACGGGAGAAGATGGGTTTCCGGAGTAAGGCACTCTTATGATACCAGAAGCAGCCCCCATAGAAAAGACGCATGCTCTCCGGTCTGAACCATTTGTCTATTGTTGAAATATTTCGGATATAGTAACGATAAAGTGACGAAAAAGGTGATACTATTAGCGTATAATTATATCAAATGTTACGAAAATATTGTATTAGCTCTTGACATTTCAGGGCAACAATCTTACACTTTGCTGTAACAAAAGAAACTGCTCGAAAAAACAGGATGTAAATAACGCACTAAAGCTGCCGGATTAGTGATAGCTTCGGTGCGTTTTTTATTGTCGGAAAAAAAGTACCGGGATATCTCGGTTAACCAGGGAGGTGACGCAATGTGACATTGACTTGATACCGGATTACGTCAGGGTAATCCGGTAATACCGGGGTAAACCTGGCATGTACCAATTGATTTGTGAATAAGGAGAGTTTGTATGAGAAAGATAATATGGCTTTTAACATGCTGCCTCATGATAGTAGCCCTTCTCATAGCCTCCTGCGGCAAAAAAGACGAACCCACTGAACAGGTAGAAGAAAAAGAAAAGCCGGAATACGGCGGCACTATTACCCTTTCCCTGCTCCTTTCCGGCGGTACGGAACCGGATTTCGACCTTATTAACTGGTTCTCGACCGCGCCCCAGCATCTGGCTCACCAGGCCTTCTGGGAGGGTGACTGGACAAAAGGCCCGGCCGGCGGGTATGGAACAGGCGAAGTTCTCTGGGAAGAAAACACGAATGTTCCGGATTTGAATGTCGGTGTTATCGCGGAAAGCTGGAACTGGGTTGTTAACGAAGCGGATAACACCGTGACTACCACCATTACCGTACGCGATAACGTCTATTTCAATGAACCTGATACTGAAGCCGGACGCATCGTCGGCGGAAGAAAAATGACGGTTGAAGATGTTCAATGGTGCTGGCAGCAGCATATCAGCAATCCTGATTCTGCCAACTACCAGGGTTTCCCGATGTGCCGCGACTTTGTAGTCGAAAAGACCGGCCCGCGTCAATTATCCATCACCATGCCCTTCTCTATCCATCTCGATGCTCTGATGCGGTATTTTGCCTATGTCCTCGTTTTCCCGCCTGAGCTCTGGGATGAATATGGGTACGATTCCTGCACGAATATCATGTATTCGGTTGGTACCGGTCCTTACTATGTCACCGATTACGTTATCAGTAATTCCGTGACCATGCAGAGGAGCGAAAAATACTGGAGAACCAATCCGATTGGTCCCGGTGAAGGTGACAAATTACCGTATGCAGATACGGTGAAATATATCCTCATTCCTGACACGTCGACGCAGCAGTCTGCTCTCAGAACCGCCCAGATTGATATGCTTTCGATGAACACGCTGGAAACAATGCAGACTATCACCGGACAGATTTCCGACATAAAATCTGCCAAGCGCGGCGGTGGTCATAACCAGCCGGTGTTCTTCAGAATGGACGAACCGCCCTTCAACGATGTCAGAGTCAGGCGGGCAATGCAACTGGCTATCGACCTGAATGAAATCAATGAGACGATGTATGCCGGTGAAGCTACCCTGATTAACTTCCCGTACTACTACACCCCGGCTTATGCCGACCTGTATCTCGATATCGATGAAATGGAGCCGGAAACGGCCGCCATCTTCACTCAGGATATCGATGAAGCGAAACGGCTTCTCACTGAGGCAGGATATCCGAACGGTTTCTCGACGGAACTGTCAATTCTTTCCGAATGGGGAGACTATTACTCTATTTATAAAGAGTACTGGTCCAAGATTGGGGTCGATGTCGGTTTGAGAATCCTTACCGATGTTCCTCAGCTTATCAGCGTCAATACGAACCGCGAGTTCGAAGGCATGATTGCCTGCTTTATCTCGCCCTGTTCGACCTTCCCTGAACAGGCCCAGTATACCGGCGACAGCTGGCTGAATCCCGGACGAATCAATGAACCGTATGTCAATGAAATGGCGGATAATGCCAGGGCCGCAGGCGTGACAAGCCTGAAAGATGCCATGGCGGTAACCAAAGAACTGACCGCTTTCCTCCATGAAAATGTGTATGCCATCCAGGCGCCGCACTATCCGAACTACAACATGTGGTGGCCGTGGTTGAAGAACTACACCGGCGAAGTTAACGTCGGTTATATGGTCAGCGACACATGGGTTCAGTATGTCTGGGTTGACCAGGCCCTAAAGAAATCTATGGGACATTAAGAGAATACAAAAATCCAGGAGTAGTCGTCAGGGGGCACTCATATTGAGTGCCCCCTCTCATGTATATCAAGGCCCGCTCCCCATAATGCGGTGTTTGACAATCGTGCGCATTCGAAATCCGGATTTCAATGTGAATGAAATGTTTGGCGCTATGGTTATCAGTGAATATATTGTCATACAAATATGAGATTGTATCTTTTGTATAAAATACCGTCAAAATCTATTGACAAACCGTTGCAACTTTTCCTACACTACATCTAATGTCGCATACTACATCCCGTACTGCAAAGGACATTTCAATGCACTGAAGCTGAATAATGGTTCGGTTTCGGTGTCTGCCTTTTACCGGATGTAACAAGAGCCATAATATTGAGTGAGGAGGTATGTCTATGTAACGTGTGTCTGCTGTGATCAACGGAATGCACGGCAGAAAACAATAGAATATTGTAGGTATAGACAAGTCTATTTATTTGATCGATCGAACAAACAAGGAGAGTCTATATGAAAAAAATTCTTTGGGTGCTGGTCAGCTGTCTTATGGCGTTATCACTTGTCATAGCCTCCTGCGGCACAAAAGAAGAACCTGCCGGTGAAACAGAAGAACCGACCGAGCAGACTGAAAAACCGGAATACGGTGGCGATATTGTTCTTTCGTGGAATGTCGGAGAACCGGATTTTGACCTGATTAACTGGTTCTCGACCGCTCCCCAGCATTTAGCCCATCAGGGGTTCTGGGAAGGCGACTGGACGAAAGGTCCCGCCGGCGGTTACGGCACGAACGAAGTAACCTGGGAAGACAATACCAACGTCCCCGACCTGAATGTCGGCGCCATTCTGGAAAGCTGGGAATGGACCGTCAACGAAGCGGATGACACCGTGACCACAAAAGTTATCGTCCGCGATAACATTTATTTTGCCGAACCTGATTCGGAAGCCGGACGGCTTGTCGGCGGAAGAAAAATGACGGTTGAAGATGTTCAGTGGTGCTGGCAGCAGCACATCAGCAACGAAAATTCCGATAACTACATCAGTTTCCCTGAATGCCGCGAATTCGTTGTTGAAAAGACAGGCCCTCAGGAACTGTCGATTACCATGCCCTTCAAACTCCATCTCGATGCCCTGATGCGGTATTTCTCCTACGTGCTCATCTTCCCGCCTGAACTGTGGGATGAATACGGATATGAGTCCTGCATCGATATCACGAAATCGGTCGGTACCGGCCCGTACTACATCAGCGATTATGTTCCCAGTAACATGGTTGAACTGACAAAAAATGATAATTACTGGAGAACCAACCCGATTGGTCCCGGTGAAGGCGACAAGTTACCCTACGCTGATTCCGTTAAATACATCATTATGCCTGATGCTTCGACACGCCAGGCCGCCTTACGCACCGCCCAAATCGACATGATGGCCCTCATCGCCTGGGAAGATGCCGAATACCTGGAAACGCAGAATAATAAACTGGTGAAAGCCCAGCGCGGCAGCGGTCAGGTATCATCTGCCTTCTTCCGAATGGACCAGGCTCCTTTTGACGATGTCAGAGTCCGCCAGGCTATGCTCTACGGCATCGACCTGAATGAAATCAATGAAACCCTTTACAACGGCCTTGGCGATCTTATCAGCTTCCCGTACTTCTACACCCCTGCCTACGCTGATTTATACCTCGGGCTCGATGATCCCGAAATGCCCGCCGATGTCAAGGATATGTACTCCTTCAATCCTGAAAAAGCCAAAGCCCTTCTTACTGAAGCCGGCTATCCTGATGGATTCACGACTGATATTACCATGTCGTCACAGGAACAGGTAACCGTTGACTATTACTCGATTGCGAAAGAATACTGGAGTCAGATAGGCGTCGATGTTAATATCAAAACAGTTACCGATAACGGTCAACTCATCGGCGTTAATGCCGGACTCGGTTTCGATGGCATGATTGCCCAGTTCATCTCTCCTGTCTCCACCTTCCCGGAACAGGCTCAGTATACCGGCGACAGCTGGTTGAACCCGAGCCGTGTCAATGACCCGGTTGTTATCGATGGTGCAGAAGAAATCAGAGCTGCCGGCGTTACCAGTCTTAAAGAAGCCATGAAAAAGACCAAGGAACTGACGAAATATATGCTGGCTCAGGTTTACGCCATTCCGGCACCGCGTTATCCTAACTACTGCATGTGGTGGCCGTGGCTGAAGAACTACACCGGCGAAGTCAATGTCGGCTACATGGTTGCTGATACATGGGTTCAGTTCGTCTGGAGATCGGAAGAGCACACGTCTGAACT
>CAYSQK010000062.1:4831-8930 GCA_964433075.1 uncultured Dehalococcoidales bacterium | reverse complement strand
TTGCTTTTTCCATCAGTTTCGGGGTAACGACCGATTCCGGTAACGAATCGAGAACGCTGCTGACCTCAGGAATCTCACCGAGGGTGGTGATGACTTCCGAAAAAATCATTGCTTTTTTCAGGGCGATGGTCATAATGGTTCCTTCTTCCCAGGCACCGTTTACCTGAAGAACCCGCGATTCGAGGGCGTGTTCGATGCGCCCGGAAAGCCTCATCAGCTGATTCGCTTCTATCGGGGGAGGAAGGATGACCTGAAGTTCCTCGACCATCGGTTCTTCTTTTCTGTCGGCAGCGCCGTCATCCCGGTGCTCATACTCGAAACGGATTTTCGCCCGAATACTCTCACTCGTCACCGTTTCTCCACCGTAAACCTTTTTAATAGCACCGACGAGTTCGTTGCATTTGATATCTTTGAGAAGGTAACCGCTGGCACCGGCTTCCATCGCCTGGCTCAGATACTGGTCATACAGCGTCAGCATGATGATTTTGCAGTCAGGGTATTGCCGCCTGACCCGGCGGGTCAGTTCGATGCCGTCCATACCGGGCATCTTGATATCCATAAGGACGATATCAGGAGAAAGCTCGCGTATGCGGGAAAAGGTCTGCTCAGCATCGGCACCCTGGCCGATGACTTCGATACCGGTTTCCTGTTCGAGCATATGCTGTAAACCATCACGTACCACCTGATGGTCATCCACCAGAAGTATGCGTATATTTTTGTTTGTAACGTCTGTGCCCAAACCCACGAATCAATTCTCCCTGAGAAATATCATACGGTACACCAATCATACCAGTTTTTTCCTGTTATTGAAACTACAAACATCTCACGCATGTTTGTGTCAAAGCATCAGGAGTTGTTTTATATGAGATTTCTTTTATAGGCTTCGGAAACGGCTTCCGAGCGGTTCTTCGCCCCAAGTTTCTCAAAAATAAGGCTGATGCTCCTTTTCACCGATGCCTGGCTTAAAAACAGGCTGTCAGCAATCTCACTGGTGGTAACGCCTTCGGCAATCGACTTCAGAATAGTCAGTTCGCGTTCCGTGAGATAGAGCTTTTTCCGGTTATCGGTCGAAAAGGTAAGTTCGTTCAACCGCTCCCGGCTGAGAGACAAAGCCAGGGGAGCCATCCCCTGATGGACCGACCTGATAGCCTTGACGAGTTCGTCCCGTTTGATGTCCTTGAGCAGATACCCGACCGCGCCGGCTTCAATTGCCTGCGTCAAGTATTCATCATAGAGCGTTAACATAATGACATTCGTATCCGGAGCAGCTTTTTTCACCCGTCTGGTGAGTTCGATGCCGTCAACCTCACCCATCTTGATATCCATGAGGACTATCTCCGGCGACAGGGTTGCCACCTTCGGTAGAGCCTCATCGGCAGTGGAAGCTTCTCCGACGACTTTCAAATCGTCTTCAAGCTCAAGCATCCTCCTGATCCCCTCACGAACAACCTGGTGGTCATCTATCAGCAGAATGTTAATTGAATCCATTTATTTCTCCTCTACACGAACTAATACCGGGAAATGGAACGTCAATACGGCCCCGGCGCCTTCGGCGGTCCTGATATCCATACTGCCGCCTATCATCTCGACCCGCTGTTTCATACCGAGCAAACCGAGGTGACCGACCGCAATGGCACTGTTAAGCGTCTTCGAACAATTGAAGCCGTGGCCGTTATCGCTGACTTCAACCGTGATACCTTCTTCACGAAATTCGATATTCAGTTTCACTCGTGAAGCCGCAGCATGTTTCCGAATATTGTTAATCGATTCCTGGACAACCCGATAGATGGCTATTTCGATACTCGAAGGAAGCCGGTACGGCTTACCGGTCTGGCGGTATTCCGTTTCGACATTATCAGCTTTCAGTTCTTCCAGACTCTGCCGAATCGAATGGGTAAGCCCGAGTTCATCGAGCGCCGGCGGGCGAAGGCCGACCACGACCCGCCTCAATTCTTTAAGGCTCTTCGTTATCGTTTTTTCCATGACGCTGAGTTCGCCGCGGGCTTTATCGACTTCTTTATCCGGCAGGTCGTGACGGAAGGTCTGTATGCCGTACGATACCGCCACCAGCCACTGGGCAACGCTGTCATGGAGGTCAATCGAAATCCGGTTTCTCTCTTCTTCCTGGGCGACGACAACCTGACCAAGCAGCTGTTCCACCTGAAGCTGCTGACTCTTGACGCTGTCAAGCATCCGGGCATTTTCAAGGGCAACCGCCGCTTCATTGGCCATGGTCTTCAGCAGGGACGCTTCATCATCAGTATACGCCATATTCGACTGCTTGCCACTGAGCGCCAGGATACCGATGAGTTTCCCTTTACTGATAACCGGACAGAGTATCTCGACACCGAGAGCTTCAAGCGCGGTTTTTTCTACTTCCCACATTCCTTTGAACTGAGGGAGAATATCGATGAGGTGCATGCGGAGGACTTCACCTTTTTCTCCCAGCCAGTTGACGACCGGATTATCGCCGCTCAAGCGAAGTTTCGAAAGCAGTTCTTCGGAATCGGAACTTCTGACATACCGGGTATTGAAGTCGCCGGTGCCAACCTCCGGGAACATGAGGGCAGCCTGCCGGACATGCATGGTTTCGACAATCGGCTGAAGAATCGTCTGCTGGAGTTCATCCAGGTCAAGAACGTTGTTGATTTTGTTTGAAAAACTCAGTAATACCTGCCGGTAATCGTAGGTATTATGGTAAAACACTTTATCGATTACTTTCTGGAGAGCATCACGGAGCGGGCTGAAGAGGATGGCCGTCATCATGGCGATAACCGCTGCCAGTGCCAGACTGGTGTAGCCGAGCCTGTCCTGGAAGAAAAGCTGGACGGAATAGAGAATCATCAGGTAGACCGTGCTCAGGAATACGGTCAGACCGGAATACACCAGACCTTTCTTCAATACCACACGAATATCAAGCAACTGGTATTTGAGAACCGCATAGGTAATCAGCATGGCGTTGATGGCCCCGCCGGCGTACGCGAGCGGATAATCGATGCTCGATGGAATCAACTCGAAAACGCTAAAGAGCGCGAAGGCTGAAATGCCCATCATCAGGTAGAGGGCCCTCTGGCGCTCGAGCGGGTTCATGGACTGACGGTAGTACCGGATAAGGGAAACAGCCGCCGCGACAAGGTACGTAAACGCGAAGAGGATGAATCCGACTTCGATATACGGAACGTAGTACATAAAGAGTTCGCCGTCGACATTGAAAGCCCCTTTCAGGAAGACACCGGCCGAACTGAGAATGACGGTGACAAGGGCGGCGGCATAGCCGACAAATGTCCAGACATCTATTTTCTGCCGGGTGAACTTTCTGACGAAGTGGTAGTAGAAAATCATCATCGGGGTACCGGCAGTGATAATCATCCTGCCCCAGAAATACGTTTCGGTATCACCGAGTCCGTAGTGGGTCATAGCCGAGCCCATACTCCACAGCGCTGCTGAAAACAGGTACAGGGCAAAGATGCAGCGTGCTCGTGAGAAGCGGGTCAGGGCAGCTACCGTCAGGGTTCCGTAAATTACCGCACATATCAGCGGGACGAGAATAAAACTATCCACTTTGCTTACCTCTTTACTGTCCTTGTCATACTTGTGTACCCAATTTACCATACGGCCATAAAGACAAGCGTAAAGATACTAAAGGATTCATAAAAGTTTCATAAAGGTTTTATAAAGATTGAACGATTGTCTGCTAAAAAAAGTATGAACGGTACACCGGCATCCTAAACGATGTTTACAGAATGTATACCGTCCGGTAAGGATATCCGGTCACCGGTCAAGTGGAAAGGCAGTATCGGAAAAGGACAATCGCGCAGCTCCTGTCTTGTGAAATCAACCAGATAAAGAAGAAGGCATCGACGTTCATTATATGAAACCGAAGGCTGCGCCGGAAGTATCAAAGGTATAGAGGAATGAGCCGAAAGGCTCATGAAACAACGAAAAGCCCGCCGGTGCGGTGACCGGCGGGCTTTTTTGCTTCTTTATTTATGGCTGAGGATACTTTTCTGCACTCTGATAAACAGTGCCCCTACTATCAACCCAGTATCCATAGGTAGTAAACTGAGTTGCTACAAGGTTTCCATTATTAGAACCCCAG
>CAYSQK010000062.1:0-4821 GCA_964433075.1 uncultured Dehalococcoidales bacterium | reverse complement strand
ACCCATATTGTTCGTTGCATTTGCTTCTGTCACAAAGCCAGTTAAACTTGACTGACCATTATCAACCATCATTGACTGAACAGCTGCTTGAATGGTCTGTAATTCTGTTTTCGCCGCTTCTTCTTCGCCAGCGCCAATAAACCGGCCGACGTTAGGAATAACGATTGCCGCCAGGACACCAAGAATCGCGACGACGATGAGTAACTCGATAAGGGTAAAACCTTTTTCACCTTTTTTCAGCATTTTCATACTGTTTCCTCCTTCATAAACAAGTATCTCCGCCCTTTATCCATTATATCAACCAGCCTTCATTCAGGCTGTAATGTAACTATAATCCAACAATAGTTAAAGTGCAAGTAAAGACAGAGGTAAGAAATTCTCTTTTACTATAGCACGCTTCCCGCAGGAAAAGTGACCCGAACATCTCAATCTTCATTATTTGAAAAGCTCAATATCACCGAATCTTCTTACCATCTCCGGTCAGTATAGCAGGGTGGTAATAAATAAAGTATAAAAACAGGGTGCAGAATACTCAATAAAGGCTAAATACAGAGAGAAGTTCACAGTTCACAGTTTACAGTAGACAGTAAGAACGGAGCACGCGTTAGAAGTACCAGGCCCAGATGTTCTGTCCCCACAGGAGCGTCACGAGGGCAGCGGTGACCATGAAGACCGCCGCAGGTATAGCATCCTTCCGGCCTTTTATCTTGAAGGCGAGGAGGAAGCCGGCGGTCAGACCGCCGAGTATCCAGGAGAAAAATACCGTCATGATGATGAGGGGGTAGCCGACCATCAGTCCGACGAGGAGAGCCAGCTTGATATCGCCCAACCCCATGCCTTTCGGATAAACAATATAAGGAAGAGCCATGATTACCAGCCCGGCGGCACCGCCCATCAGGGAGATAACCGCCCGCGCTCCGATGGTACCGAGTACCGGCGTGACGGCACCGGCGACGGCGCCGCTCCCCATACCGTCGACGGCGAGAATATCAGGCCGGAAAAGGGATACCACGAAGGCAAGGACTACGGCAGGGTAAGTAATGACGTTCAGAACGAGCTGGTTTTCGAGGTCGATGACGAAGATAACGATGAAAAGACTGCTGTAGACGATGAAGACCGCCAGTTCGAAGGTGAGCCCGAAATGCCAGGCAAAAAGACCGAACAGGACAGCGGTCACCAGTTCGACAACCGGAATCCGTACCGGTATACGGGCGGCACAGGTCCGGCAGCGCCCGCGCAGGAACAGGTAACTGAATACCGGAATAAGGTCGGTCACCGTCAGCTTACGGCCGCAGGATTCGCAGTGAGACGGCGGGAAAGCAATCGATTTTCCCTGAGGCAGCCGGTCAATGCAGACGTTGAGAAAACTGCCGGTCAGCAATCCCAGTACAACGAAGAGTACAATTGAAAGGCCGGTCATTAGTACCATCTCTGCAAACAGCTCATTCTTTTTTAGCGCTCCTTGAAGCCCCTGAAGTGTTCGATGAGGCTGTCACGGAAGGACTCGAATTCGTCCCTCGAAATATAGTCGTCCTGTTTTTTTCCGTTCCGGGTCCGCTTGATGACCGAGGTCAGTCCCCGCTGGGCGGCTTCGATCACCTCGCGGCAGTGCTCGTTTATCTCGAGTTTACCGCGAATGACCTTCAGAACGGTATCGACGTCTTTTTCACCGATACCGAGGTCTTTCGCGATAGCTGGAAGGTCGTTCTTTTCGGAAATCCGTTTTATCAGTTCCTGTTCGCGGGGCGTCAGCACCGCCAGGAGTGAATCGACCTCGTTATTCAATTCCGTAAAGGCCGCAAAATCGTCCAGTATGCGCGAAGCAATCGACGGTTGACGCATCACCCGGCTGACCGGGACAGAACCCTCGTTTATCTGCCGTATCAGGACGAGCAGGTCATCCGGGTCGATGTCCTTCGAAACACAGGCGGACGCGCCGCACTTCAACGCTTCATACAGCCGGTCATCGGTTTCGGTATCCATCACCAGGATGACGGAAACCGCCGGCAGATTCTGACGCACGTACCGGGTCAGTTTCACGCCGCTGTATTCACCGTGGTTGATATTGACGATTGCTATATCAGGAGGATTTCCGATAAGGAAATCCAGGGCTTCTCTGTTTTCGGTGGTCTCACCGGTGACGATGACATCTTCTTCGCCGGAGAGCGTAAAGTGAATTCCTTCCCGGAACAGTACCTGCCAGTCTGAAATAAATACCTTCGTCTTCCCCATTCCTCTTCCTCTCACGTGTAATGTTCAGGCTTACCATACTGTACCACGCACCAGCAAACAGATGTATAAAGTTGATAAACATTTCGTAAACGTTTCATAAAGATTTCATAAAGATTTGTTCCTGAAGTCGATTTGGACCCCAGGAATCGTGCCTGAAACCAGAAGATATTGCCGATTTCAGCCACGCCCTTATTCCGGTGGTGAGTCGGAGGCGGAGCGCTTCTTCGAGTTTTCATTGAGCACCTGCCAGACACTCCAGATGTAGGCGCCGAGGAGAATGATGCTCGGTCCGACGACGAGGGTGAAAAATCCGGCGGTCGACCTGACAAATTCGATTGCCCGGCCGAACCCGGCAGCATCGAAACAGACCCGGCCGACGACGTTATTGACGTGGATGGTATAGGGGTCAGGGTTGAGATTGGCATCGCCCTGGGTAACGAAGCGAAATGAGGAATCGCCGCGGATTTCAATGACCCGGTGGACAATCAGGCTGTCGACACTGAATGAGGGACGGTAGAGAATGACATCGCCGACTTCGATATCAGCCAGGTCGACGGGACACGTCACTACCATCGCCCCGGTCGGTATTGCCGGCTCCATGCTTCCCGAGGAGACGTTGTTGACATACCATCCCAGGCGCGGGGCGATGTATATCATCACCGTCAGGACGATACAGAGAAGGCACAAGACGATTATCCCGTAAAAGGCGACTTTCTTCATCGTTATGAAACGATTATATCACGTTCACGTTTCAGACTTGATTGGGGAGAATAAAAGAGCCCCGGGTTACCGGGGCTCTTTTAGAATTCGTCAGAATGGTTCCTAACCGCGGCCGAGGTAGGGCTGGGCGATAGGAATCTGCGTCATTTCGAAGACGTTGACATGAGGTGCGCAGCAGGCGATATAGATAGCAGCTGCGGCGAGTTCCTCGGTAGCCATTTCGGCACCGGGAGGAGGCGGTTTCATTCCGGGGGGCATCTTGAAATCGGGCGGGAGGTCTCTGGCGGTTTCGCCCGGATGCAGGATGCTGCAGGTGATACCGAAATCGCGGCCTTCGAGAGCCGTGGAGTGAGTCAGTCCGCGCAGGCCGGCTTTGGCCGAGGTGTACGGACCGTTATTCAGTCTCGGCATGGTGGCCGAAATACTGCCGATATTAACGATTTTTCCGCCGCCGTGTTCCTTCATGTAGGCGAATGCTTCGCGGGTGCAGAGGAACGGAGCGCGGAGGTTGGTGGCGATGACATCGTCCCAGGCTTTGGTTTCGAGCGCCCAGATAGGGCCGCCGTAGAACACGCCGGAGTTATTGACCAGAATATCGAGTCGGTTGTAGTGTTCAACGGCTTTCTTGAAGAGATTTTTGATATCCTCTTCTTTCATGACATCGGTCGGTACGACCAGCGCTTTGCGCCCCAAGGCTTCGATTTCTTTCGCGGTGGCTTCAAGCCCTTCGCGGCCGCGGGCGGCAAGGACCAGGTCAGCGCCCTCTTTCGCTAAACCGATAGCGATGGCTTTGCCGATACTGCGGCTCGAGCCGGTGACGACAGCTACTTTTCCATCGATTTTACCCATTAAGAGTCTCCTTCTTCTTGTATTTTGACACCAGTTTTATGATTACTTGATATTATCCGTTTCCGTTTGCCCGTGTCAAGAAAAAACCGGGCCGAATCAGGCGATAACACAGTCGACCAGTTTCCTGACGCTGTCGAGGTTTTCCAGATTTTCAATCATCGCCAGCGCCTTCTCACCGTTTTCGACGGAGACGGTCTTCGAGAACCTGATATTCCGTCGGTACTTGTCGAGCAGGTAGTCTTTCGAAACCGGCCTGGCGGGGTCGCCGCGGGCGATTTCGGTATACTTTTCGATTTCCCGTCCGTCTTTCAGAATTACTTTCACCCGGCCGCTTTCCATGGTGCCCTGAGTGAGTTCACCCATAGTGACTTTTTTCAGGAAGTCGGTGACCGCCGTATCGAGAATGGCTTCATCGGTATAGTGCTCCGGCCAGGAATTACCCCGGAGGAGGACGTTGACGACGCTGTACTGAACGCTGAAACCGGCGCTGGCATGGGCTGAATTCTTGATTCTGAAGGGCAGGCCGATAACGTCGTGCAGGGCGCCGGGAGACATGTAGATGTCAATTTTATCGATATCAGCCGGGGTGACGTGGTGCTCGTTGACGATATCGAGAGCGCAGTCGATAGCGGCATGGTTCATCCGGCAGTTGGGGTACGGTTTGAAGGTGCCGTCACTGTAATAGACGCTCCCGAGGTCGCGGGTCAGCAGTTCAGGGTCTTTGATACCGTCGGCAAACATGTCGTAATAAGTTCCCTGCGAGAGGAGGGCGTCATCGACGCCCGACCATCCGGCGCGGGCGAGGTACGCGCAGAAAACGCCGTCGCGGGCTGAATTACCCTGCGAGAGTTTGAACCCGACGGCGGTATCGACAATCTGCCGCTGGGCACCGCCAAGATGGTCGATGATAAGGCCGAAGGCGTGTTTTAACTGGGCGTTCGTCAGTTTCAGAAGTCGCCCGGCAATAGCCGTCGAGATCGGAAGAGCACACGTCTGAACTCCAGTCACCGCTCATTATCT
>CAYSQK010000061.1:0-9130 GCA_964433075.1 uncultured Dehalococcoidales bacterium | reverse complement strand
TTTGTGTATTTTCATCACTCATTTATACCATATTGAACCGTTATTTATACTGTTTATTCATATTGTGGCAGTACATTATGGTTTATTTTGTTACTATTCGGGTAATTTATCCTGATTATTGTAATTATTACATACTAATCGGACACATCATCGACGCCGCTGTAACGGAGTATATTTGACGGTTTTCAATTCTTATATGATTATACAACCCAGCAAATACGTTACAGCCTGACCGCCGATTTTCATCCGGTCGCCCTCATCCCGACAGTATAACGTGCCTCCTCGCGCCGAAACCTGATTTGCTTTCATTTCCTTCTTCCCGAGCTTTTTCGACCAGTAAGGAATCAGCGTGCAGTGGGCGGACCCGGTAACAGGGTCTTCCGGTATACCGAGGAGGGGAGCGAAATACCGCGATACGAAATCAGCTTTTTCACCGGGTGCGGTTACAATGACGGATTTATCCAGTTTTTCGAGTAAACTGGTATCAGGCGTAAGATGCCGCACGATACTTTCTGAAGGGTACACCACCAGATAATCTCTATCGACAGCCTGTACCTCCGAAAATGGATGGACGAGCGCTTCTTCCAGTCCTGACGGTACTGGACAGGCAGCAGCCGGACGGGCAGGAAAATCGAGCTGCAGCAAGTTTCCTTCTTTTTGAACGAGAAGTGTTCCCGACATCGATGTGAATTCAATCACCGGACTGTGACAGTTTTTGTGATTGAAAAGGACATGAGCGGTTGCAAGGGTAGCGTGGCCGCATAAATCGATTTCAACGGTGGGAGAAAACCAGCGGATTTTGAACGTATTATCATGTCCGACGATAAAAGCCGTTTCAGAAACTGCAAACTCCGCGGCAATTTTCTGCATGATATCAGCCTCCAGCCACCGATTCAAAGGACATACCATTGCAGGATTACCGGTGAACCGCTCACTGGTAAAAGCGTCAATGTAAAAAGTCTCAATTTCCATTCGTAATACCCATCCCGTTCAGTTTACTTCGATAGTCGAGCCGTCAGCGGTCTTGATAATATCGATCCGCGTCGGGAAAGCATCCCGGAATTCTTCGATATGAGTCACGACCAGTATCTTTTTAAAATCATCCTGAATGGAGATAATCGCTTCTTTCAGCTTTTCCAGACCGTTCGCATCCTGGGTACCGAATCCTTCATCGATTATCAGAGTCGGCAGGGGAGCACCGGCGCGCCTCGCCAGCAATTTCGAAAGAGCAATGCGGATAGCAAAATCGATTCTGAAGGCTTCGCCCCCGCTGAACATCTCGTAGTTTCTGATTCCCAGTTCATCGGAAATATTGATATCGAGCGTCTCCTGGGTTGTTCCCCGTTTCGTCTCCCTCTGTGTTTCGAACTTGACATGCATCCGGTTATCGGTCATTCGCCCGAGAAGCCGGTTCGCTTCATTCTCAATTTCCGGAATGGCCGTCTCAATAAGCCACATCTGGATTCCGCGCTTACCGAAAGCTTTTGCTAAATCGGTATAAATCAGTTCTTCTCTTGCCGCCAGCTCGAATTGAGTTCCTTTCTCTTTCGCCCGCATTTCAAGCTCAGCGCTCCGCTGGAGCAGCCCTTTCAAACGTCCGGCTGATTCCTGAACCTGTTTTTGCTTCTGTCCGATATCCCTGTATTCACTCTCGGTATCAGCCAGTTCCCGGGCAATATGCGGCAGTGATGTTATTTCAATTTCAAGTTCGGACTTTTTCTTTAGCTCACTTTCAAGACTCCGGGTAAGATTGGTCAGGGATTCTTCGGTTTCAGCGAATGACGTTTTATCGGTATCGATATTTTTCAAGGCCTCGTCGAGCTTCCTCTTCGGTTCTTCAACCTTAGCCATTGATTCGAGGTCGCTTCTCACCGCTTCATGGTACCCGGCATCATACGCCAGCAAGGCAAGTTCGTCGTTCAAACCATGGAGAGTCTGCTGCTCTTCGGCAACGAACCCTTTTCCTTCAATCTGCTGTATGATATCTGCCAGTCTTTTTTCCTCTTCAACAAGCTGGTTTCCGGTTTTTTCCGCTTCGGCAATATCCCGGTTCAAAACACTGATGCGATTCTGCACAGCGTTTCGCGCCTGCGTCAGCTTCTTTTCCATTCCCGTTATTTCCTGCTCGGTTTCTTTCAGGCTGCGTACGAGTTTCGAATACTCCTGCCGTGTTTTCTCCAGGAGTGCTGTCTTTTGATCACTTTCGGTATTGTACTTGTCAACGATGAGATTCCGGTGTTCTTCTCCCAGTTCCCGCTCGCAAAGCGGGCATTTCGCTCCTGGCTGAGAAGAAAGGAGCTCGAGTTTTTCAGACAGCTCCGTTACCTCCTGCTTGATACGATTTCCGGTCACCTCAAGATTGGCTATCTCGGTCTGCCGTTCTTTCACCGTCTGTTTTTTCTGGCGTATCGATTCATCTTGGTCATCGAACGTTGCTAATTCTTTTTCAGCTCCCAGCAGTTCAACTTTCAAGATATCCAGTTTGTTGTAAGACTCCCTCAAACGGGTAATAGTATTTTCGATGAGCTTCCGTTCTCCTGCCAGCACCTGACCAGCCCGCATGACTTCCATTTCAAGCTTGTATTTCTTTTCATTGAGTGCCGTTATCTGCCGGTATTTCTTGTCCAGTTCTTCATTCTGTTTTTTCAGGACCATATACCTGTCATATTCAGTCTCAATCGCACCACGTTGCGCAATGAGGCCTTCATATGCAGAAATCCGGGTAGCAAGTTGTTTCAGCTGATTTTCGAGCAAATCTTTCATTCTGGAGCTTTCCAGTATCCGGCGTTCCGTTTGCTCGACCTGAAGCCGCTGATTATCCAGCATCTCCTTCCTCTGCCGGAGTCCGGAGAGAACCCTTTCCTTTTCCTGCAGCGTAGTATCCATATTCGCAAGTTCTGCCTGCACCAGTGTGAGTTCATTTTCGTATTCAGGCTTTTTCGCCAGTTCCTCACCGATATCTTTGATAGCACTCTCGGCGAGTGTTTTCTCGGTTTCCTTTTTCCTGGCATTCTCTCTGGCTTTTTCCTCCAGTCTGTCATAACGTGAAAGACCGAGGATGCTGGCAAGCACTTCTTTCCGTTTAACCGGCGGCTGCTGCGTAAATTCATCGGCATGTCCCTGACGCAGATAGGCGCTGTTGACAAACGTCGCATAATCCATGTGGAGAATATCGATAATCTGTTGCTGCGTTTGAGGAATGGTGTTCCCGGATATTGCCCGGAAATTACCTTCGTCATCCGATACGAGCAAATCCAGTGACGATTGCCCGGAAGCACTCTTTCTCTTCGGCAGCGCATGTTTCCTGATTACCCGGTAAAGCGTGTTTGAAACCAGAAAGTCGAATTCAACCGTTGTTTCGTTCTGACCAAGATGAATGATATCATCATCACTTTTCGCTCGGGTTTTTCCCCAGATTGCCCAGGTGATGGCATCCATGAGAGACGATTTTCCATTTCCATTCGCCCCCCAGATACTGGCGGTGTGAATTTCGTTGAAATGCAGCGTCGGAACATTATCCCGGTAGGGCATAAAATTTTTTAGTTCGAGTTTGACGGGAATCATGGCAACAGACTCCTGAATTGGCGGCTTTTATCAGTATTTTATCATAATGAATCCGATTGTTTTCCCCATTATTTGCCATATGGTTTTATCAAACCATATAATCTGAGTAGGTATTTAACTAAAAGCGTATCTGCGTATTTGCGCAATTATCTATATTAATCATTACATAATATACACCCCGGGAGGAGACAGCTATGAAAAAAGTGACTATCGCGAATAAAACCATTGTCTACCCGATGCCGGCATTTCTCATTGGAGCCGATATCGATGGTAAACCGAATTTCATGACCGCCGCCTGGTCAGGAATCGGCGGCAGCGAACCGCCGGTCATTACCGTCGGTATCCGCCATTCCCGGTACACCATGAAGGGCATTCAGCAAAACATGACCCTCTCGGTTAACGTCCCGTCAGTTGAACTTGTCAAGGAGACAGATTATTGTGGTATCGAATCCGGCAGTAAAACTGATAAGGTAAAAACCTGCGGATTTACCGTATTCCGGGGGAAACTCGTCACAGCGCCGATGATTGAGGAATGTCCGGTGAATCTTGAGTGCCGGGTCATGCATTTGCTCGATATCGGAAGCCATATCCTTGTGGTAGCCGAAATCAAGGAAGCCTACATTACCGAATCCTGTTTGAGTGAAGGGAAACCGGATGTCACAAAAATTAACTCGTTCGCATTCAACCCCGGACCAGGCAGTGATTACCAGGCATTCGGTGAAATCGTCGGGAAAGCTTTTAAAACAGGTCTTGACATGAAACCGTAGAGGCCTGCTTATCCTTTAATGGTTTCAAAGTCCTGCAAACGGTCATACTCGATGAAACCGCTTTCGGCAATGTTATCAATATCGATTCCGGCTTCGACGGCAGCCGCAACGGGATTCAGTCCTCCGAGTTGTACGACTCCTATCCGGTTGAGCGGTACCGCAATCTGGCAAAGTGGGTCACTGGTGTTACCTATGGCAAACACACCGTTGATACCAGCCTTGCTGAGGATTTCCATCTTTTCATCAAGCGCTTCCCTGGCTGCAGCCGGCATGGTGCGAAATACTCCGATAACCTTCCCGTTACCGGTGCGGGCAGCTTCGGCAACACTGGTCATTCGTGCCCTGATAAACTGCTCTGACGGGTCCAGCGACGTTCCGGCATATTCGATGATACCGACAAATCTTCGCGCCTGCCAGTTTCTGATTTCAAGCACCCCGCCGAACCGGAAATCAGTAGGAATTCCGGATTTCAGGAGCACTCCGTTGATGACGACACTGCAAACCGTGGCAAAACCGATTTTCCCGGGAGGAATAACGAAGGAGCCGAGTTTTTCACCTTCACCGGCAACAGCCACCAGACGACTGACACACAGACTTGATTTGAACGCCGTGTTCATGGCTGCCAGCGCTTTTTTAAAGTGCCTTTTATCGATGACCGACGTGTTTATCGAAAGTTTGCCCGTTTTTTTCAGTGGGTCAAAAGTCGTCTGATACGCCAGCATCTCGAGTTTATCTTTTACGAAGCCGATATGCTGTGACGCCAGCGCATCTTTTACTTCCTGCTGTCCGAGAGCGGTAATAGTCCTGCCGTCATGTCCTTCAGGACGGGTAAACCCGCGTTCATCGGCAATCTTCAGATGGTACCTGACAGCCCGTTCGCTGAGAAATATGCCTTCATGCTCGAGGCGGCGGGCGATGGTAATGGACCCGAGAGGTTCTGATGATTCGCTCAGTATCTTGAGAATGGTGATAAGCTTGTTCTCAGCATCGCCGCCGAAAGTTTGTTCCATCAAAATCCTCTCCGAATGAATGGGTCATTGACAGCTATTATAACACTGTTATTCTTAATCCGTGAAAGATATATCGCGATGGTAGCTTTGCAGCGACTTTACATAAGGTATTGTCCGACGGTACGCCTTGATTCCTTTGACAGCAGCCGTTGCCGCTGCCAGGGTCGTGATATAGGGCACACGATATTTGATAGACGCTTTACGAATATACGAATCGTCATTCGCACCCAGCTTCCCGGACGGAGTATTGATAACGAGTTGAATCTCACCATTTTTTATAGCATCGGTAACATTCGGTCTCCCCTCATACTCTTTAAGAATCGGCTCCGAGGGAATACCTTGTTCCGTGAGATAAGCGTGCGTACCGGCAGTCGCTTTCAGCTTGAATCCGATTTCTGCAAACTGTGCCGCCAGCAGACCGGCCTGCTCTCTGTCTTTTTCGGCAACGGTTATCAATACCGTTCCCTGGGTCGGGAGGGGCGTCACTGCTTCCTGGGCTTTCCAGAATGCCAGGTCAAAAGAACCTGCAATACCGAGGACTTCACCGGTCGATTTCATTTCCGGTCTCAGAACCGGGTCGACATCCGGAAACATGGAGAAGGGAAAAACCGACTCTTTAACACCGAAATGAGGTATTCGGCGTTTTCTGAGGTTCAAGTCTTTCAGTTTCTTTCCCGTTATCAGACGGGTGGCAAGCTTTGCCATGGGAATACCGCATACTTTGGAGACAATTGGCACCGTTCTCGAAGCCCGCGGATTAGCTTCGATGACATAGACGATATCGTCACAGATAGCATACTGAACATTCATCAGGCCGACTACTTTCAGTTCCATAGCTATCTGCCTGGTATATTTTTCAATGGTATCGATATGCTTCTGCGGAATGCTGACAGGAGGCAAAACACACGCTGCATCGCCGGAATGAACACCGGCAAATTCTATGTGCTCCATTACCGCCGGGATAATCACTTCTTCACCATCGGATAGAGCGTCGGCTTCTGTTTCTATGGCATTTTCCAGGTACCGTTCAATGAGTACCGGTCTGCCGGGCATGACCTTGACCGCATTGCTGATATATCGTCGGAGGCTGGCTTCATCATGAACAATCTCCATACCCCGTCCGCCAAGAACGTATGATGGTCTGATAATGATAGGGTAGCCGATTCGCTCGGCAACCACCATCGCCTCATCAAGACTTTCGGCAGTGCCTGATTCCGGCATCGGAATACCGAATTCCTGCATCATTTCTCTGAATCTGCCGCGGTCGGAAGCAATATCGATCGAATCCACTGACGTCCCGAGTATTTTCACTCCCGCTTTTTCAAGGTCTTCGGCGATATTTAACGGAGTCTGCCCACCGAACTGAACGATGACCCCCAGAGGTTTCTCGAGACGGTAGATGTTGATGACGTCTTCGAGCGTCAACGGTTCGAAGTAAAGCCGGTCCGAGGTATCGAAATCGGTCGATACTGTTTCGGGATTACAGTTTACCATTATCGTTTCGAACCCATCGTCTCGCAGGGCGTAAGAAGCATGAACGCAGCAGTAATCGAACTCGATTCCCTGGCCGATACGAATCGGACCGCTCCCCAGTACGATAACCTTGTCTCTTTCGGTCGGCTCCACTTCATTTTCTGTCTCATACGTGCTGTAGTAGTAAGGAGTCGCCGCTTCGAATTCGGCGGCACAGGTATCGACTGTCTTATACACAGCCTTGATACCCCACGTTTCGCGAAGCTCGGTGATATAGACACTCGACCCGCCCGCAAGTTGTGAAATCTGCTGGTCGGAGAAACCAAGTCGCTTTGCCTGCCACATCAGATCCCGCGTGAGCGGTTCGCTTTTTAACGTATTTTCCATAACAACAATATTGTTGAGTTTCGAGATGAACCACGGATCGATGCGTGTCCGTTCTGATATCGCTTGCAGATTGACTCCCTTTCGCAATGCAGCCGTGATTGCCCACAATCGTAAATCATTCGGCTCCATTGGATAGGAATTGATATCGGTTGCCCATTCCCATGATGGGTCTTCCCAAAGCAACGATTTTCTGTTTGTTTCCAGTGACCGCACGGCTTTTTGAAGAGCGGCTTCGAAATTTCGTTCGATAGCCATTACCTCTCCGGTCGCTTTCATCTGTGTTCCCAGTTGACGGTTATCGATTGAGAACTTTTCAAAAGGCCATGAGGGTATTTTTACGACAACATAATCGAGGGCAGGTTCGAAAGAAGCCATCGTTTTGCCGGTAACTCTGTTTGGTATCTCATCGAGTGTCTTCCCGATAGCAATCTGCGATGAGACCCGGGCAATAGGGTATCCGGTTGCCTTACTGGCAAGAGCCGAACTACGGCTGACTCGCGGGTTTACTTCAATGACATTGTAACTGCTGCTCTTCGGATCAAGGGAAAATTGAACGTTGCAGCCGCCTTCGATGCCGAGTGCTCTGATGATATTCAGGCTGGCTGTTCGGAGCATCTGGTATTCTTTGTTCGTCAAGGTCTGGCTGGGAGCAACCACAATGCTGTCACCGGTATGCACTCCCATCGGGTCGAAATTCTCCATATTGCAGATGGTGATACAGTTATCGGCGCGGTCGCGCATGACTTCGTATTCGATTTCTTTCCACCCGACCAGCGATTGCTCCAGCAGTACCTGGGAAATCGGGCTGCTGGACAACCCTTTTTGAACCATTGGTTCAAGCTCTTCCCAGTTATTGATAATACCGCCGCCGGTTCCACCGAGTGTGTAGGCAGGGCGGACTATCAGCGGTAACCCTATCTCTTTCGCCACATCCCGAGCCTGGACAATGGTATTCACCGTATAGCTGACCGGTACCGGTTCGCCGATATCGATTAGGAGCTGTTTGAACAACTGCCGGTCTTCGGCATTCCTGATTGTCTGTATCGGGGTACCCAGAACTCGTACCTTGTATTTTTCAAGGACACCGGCATCAGCCAGGCCGACAGCAAGATTTAGCCCGGTCTGGCCCCCAAGCGTGGGCAGGAGGCCATCCGGGCGTTCTTTTTCAATAATCCTCGTTACCATATCGACTGTCAGCGGTTCGATGTAAGTGATATCAGCTATCCCTTCATCGGTCATGATTGTTGCCGGATTGGAGTTAACGAGTACCGAGACAATACCCTCCTCGCGCATCGCCTTACACGCCTGCGCACCGGCATAGTCGAATTCCGCAGCCTGACCGATTACTATCGGTCCGGAGCCGATTATCAATACTTTATGAGGCTTATCGGGCAAAGGCTTTATTTACCCCCCGCCTGTCTTTTCGCAGCCTCAATAACATTTTTCATCAGCATGATATTCGTCATAGGTCCGGTACCACCGGGAACAGGGGTAATCATCCCGGCTACTTCGCAGGCTTCTTCGAAGGCAACATCACCGACCATTTTATCGTTTTCAAAATTAACACCGAAGTCGATGACGATTGCGCCGGGTTTTATCCAGTCTTTCTTGATCATGTTGGCTTTACCGACAGCCGCACAAAGAATGTCGGCAGTGCGGCAGATGGCCGGAAGGTCGGCAGTTGCTGAGTGACAGATGGTCACACTTGCATTTTCACGAAGCAGGAGCAAAGCCATCGGTTTTCCGACAATATTCGAACGGCCGACGATAACTGCATGCATACCTTTCAATGAAACGTTATTTCTCTTAAGGATTTCCATGCCTCCGGAAGGAGTTGCAGGAGCAAAGAAGGGACCGACCATTGCCGGGCGTCCGGTAGGACCTGCCTGCGCCAGTCTGCCGGTATTGACCGGGGTGACGCCGTCGACA
>CAYSQK010000060.1:0-9250 GCA_964433075.1 uncultured Dehalococcoidales bacterium | reverse complement strand
CGCCGATAACGGCCGCTTTTTTTCCGGACGGAGCAGGAACAAGATTCCTGTTCCTTAAGAATTCCGTTCCGGAAATCATTAAATTTTCTCCCTCAATCTCTAGTTCTCTTTCTTTCCACGCTCCTGAAGCGATAAACACCGCATTGTACTCACCGGATAATCGCCTGACATCCGAAGCTGTTTGTCTTGCTCCGGTGATAACGGCTATTCCGGCACGTTCCAGAACGTCTATCTGCTTTTTCACGATATCCTCAGGCAGGCGATACGCCGGAATACCCCAGGTCAACATACCGCCGGCCTGGTCCATTGCCTCGAAGACGGTTACGTTATACCCGGTTTTATTCAGATACCAGGCACATGAAAGACCCGCCGGGCCAGACCCGATAACGGCAATCTTTCCTTTTACGGCACCTTCGTACGCAGGGTAAAACCGCTCAGCGTGTTCGACCGAATAATCACCGAGAAACCGTTCGACATTCCTGATGGAAACAGGCTCATCGATTTCTCCCCGGTTGCACCCGCCTTCGCAGGTATGAGGACATACTCTGCCGGTAATCGCGGGAAACGGATTCGAGTCAAGCAATATCCGGACTGCACCGTCGATATCACCTTCGCGCAGTTTTTCCATATAACCAGGGATATTGACCTGTGCCGGACATTCCGCAGTACAGGGCGAATCCTGTATCCCGGTACTCCCGAATATGGAGTGATACCGTCCTTCTCCGCAGTACACGAAGCAGCGTTTTCCGCCTTTCCTGATGCATTCGAACCGGTTATCCGGTACCCAATAGTACCAGCAGCGGTTACTCTGGCTGATGTTCCCGGCAATTGTTCCCTGTTCGCGAATGTGAGGTGAAGCCGTCCTTCGGGCAGCTTCAGCCAGCGCCGGATAATCACGTTTCACGATATCGTTCCGGGCAATATCCTCCAGTCGGGTGAGGGCACCGATGACCGTAGTATCGCCCTCTCTCCTGATATATTCAAGGCCTGGTATAGTTTTTATGTTAACTAATACACCGGGAAAATCAGGGAGGATGTTGTCTTTCATTTGACCGAGAATATCGGTACCGCCGGCAATAACCTGAGCTTTTTCACCGTATGTTTCGAGCGCCGAGGCAGCTTCTTCGACCGAAGCGGCATTAATATGTTTGAAACGTTTCATCGCGTTATGCCTTTCCCAGCGCTTTCAGTACTTTATCGGGTGTCATGGGTAAATCCTCAACCCAGATGCCAATCGCGTTATGCACCGCCGGAATAATGAGCGTCGGAACGATGGTTGCCACATCCTCACCGATTCCAACAAGGCCATAGGGTCCATAGCCCTGCCCGGTTTCAACCAGCAGCGTATCAATCGGACCGATATCGAGCATGGTCGGTATCTTGTAATTTAAAAGGTTCCCGTTCAGCATGACACCGGTCGATTTATCGTAAATAACTTCTTCGGTCCTGCCTCTGCCGACTCCCATACAGGTACCGCCGTACTGCTGCCCTTCACATCCGTCCCAGCTTATCACCTTGCCGACGTCATTCACATTGACGACCCGGACAATATCTATCTCACCGGTCTCGGTATCGACCTCCACCTCCATAAAATGAGCCTGACGGCACAGCCGCAGCCTGATACCCGCGTACGTCCCTGTCTGCATCTGCCAACTGTATTCAAAAAACGGTTCCCGGTATGGAAATCCGGGCGGTGTATCCGGATTTTTCACCGGCTCTCCCTTCATGGCTGTCAGCGGCCCGTTGGCACCTGAGGGACCGACAAATTCGGCCAATGCTATCCGGTTAGCCGGATTCGCTTTTTCGAAGATAACACTTTCTTCGATATCGAGTTCTTCGGGTGTTTTTCCGGGGAAAGCGGGCGGAAATATTCCCAGTTGCGTTTGTCCCGTGGGACTTACGGCGGCTTCAAGCACCTTGCGCTTTAAAAGACGGGCAGCATTCCGAATGGCATACCCGTTTACCGACATATTCGTCGAGGTATCAGGCGTCATTGGATAAAAACCGGTATCATGATGAGGCCGGTAATAGACATCCTCGATTTTCATGCCGAGTTCGTCAGCAGCAATCTGGCAGTAGGCTGTTTCAGCATTTACGCCGTTATCGCAGCGGCACCCGTAAATACAGGCAGTACCGTCATTCCGTTCCAGATGAATCGCAATCTCGCTCGAACCGCCCGAATCATCCCATTCGTGACTCCAGCAAAAACCAAGTCCGTGCATGCGCCCGTTCGGCAGGCGTCTACCACCGGGGAGATGCCATTTCCTGTCCCATTCGACGGCTTTTTTCCCTTTTTCAATACACTCACGGAGACTGTCTCTGGGGGTAAATCCCATTTCGATTTTTCGTTCAGTCAGCCAGTTCAAATCATGACCCTCGGCACCATCGTTCTTTAAAGCGATTTCAGCCGGGTCCATCCCCAGGTCAGCCGCGACATGGTTAAAAACCAGTGTCATGCTGTGGCAGTTCTCATTCTGCTCGCACCTGGTGGGTACCGTGGGACCTTTATTGACTCGCACAGCAATCAATTCTCCGTATACATTAGGTATGCGGGTATTATCGATAATGTGTTTAACAATACCGAATACAGGCAGCGTCTGGTTCGCCAAAATTGCCCGGGCTTTCACGGCAGTGATGGTGCCGTCGTTTTTGTATCCGACTTTATAGTAATATGTTCCCAGGTCCATTTCTCCTCCGTAGAAATCTTCTCTACGGGAGAATGTCCATTTAACAGGACGACCTGTCCTTCTGGCGACGACGGCAGCACAATACTGCCCTCCGAGGTTCCATGACATCTGGCTGAAACCGCCGAAACTGGCTCCCTGGTAGAGACAATGAACCTGAATCCGATTCATCGGAATACCGCCGAACCAGGAAGCGACTGCCCTTTTTGCAACGTGGGGACGCTGTGTTTTTACCCATATTTCGGGGTATTCCCCATTCCACGCAAAAACACCACAAGGGGCTTCGGGACCTATCCAGGTGTTCAATCCCTGTCTGAATTTGAATTCGGTTATCCGGTCAGCTTCAGAAAATCCTTTATCGACATCCCCGATTTTTTCAATCGCGTGCTTTTCTCCATACCGGTTACTGAAAGCATCGACTTCCGGATTAGCCACCGGAGCATCATTTTTCAAGGCTTCTTCTTCATTGAGAACGAACGGCCGCTGTATCCATTCTACTTTAATCAGCCTGAGCGCCTGTTCAGCAATATCTTCGGAATCAGCCGCAACGGCAGCCCCTGCTTCCTCACCCTGGAAATGGGCAATGTGAGGAATGGGAGGTTCAGATGAAGGCTCATGGCCGCCGACATCGACCGTTTCCGGCAGTTCAGGGTCATCGTACCTCAATATCATTCTCACGCCCGGCAAAGCGGCAGCGTCACGCGTATCCATGCTCTTTATTTCAGCGTGGGGGTAAGGACTGGTAAGAAAACGGAGGTATATCATACCGGGCAAATGTACATCCATGGTATAGGTTGCTTTTCCGGACGCCTTTTCGTACCCGTCTATCTTCCGCACCCCTCGTTTACCGATATTGCGGTATTGTTCCGGAAGGTATTTATCTTTCCGGCGGTTGTCGAGTTGTTCGATTATTTTTTTACGTTCCTGACCGGTCATTTACGCACCCTCCCGCTTAAGGATTTCGGCTGCTTCTCTGACAGCCTTTACATGCTGAGGATACGTGCCGCATCGGCACAAATTCCCGGCGAGGGCTTCTTTTATTTCTTCAGGCGCCGGGTCAGGATTTCTATCGAGCAGTGCTTTGGCGGTGACAATGAATCCGGGAGTGCAATAGCCGCACTGCATGGCACTGTATTTTACATAGGTTTCAATAAGCGGGTGCTTATTTTTCGCTACTCCTTCGGCTGTTTCTATCGTATGACCATCACATTCAATCGCCAGTGTCATGCAGGAAAGTATCGGTTTCCCGTCCATGATGACTGTGCACGCCCCGCAGGCGCCTTCATTGCAGAACAGCTTCGTGGCGGTTAACCCGAGAACGTCATGCAGCAGGTACTGCAGTGTCCAGTTTTCCTGAACATATATCTCATGTGTTTCCTGATTGATGATACAACGGATTTTCGTTTCCCTGATTTCACTTTCGGGAGATATTTCAGGCATGATATTGCCACCTCCAGAGGGGTAAAATACTCGAAATCGTGATACCACCCCACTCGATTTGCTACTATATTAGCATAATTTCCCTGATTTTTCGTGCCGTTAATCCGAAGAAAAAAAAGGAGAGTCCGCAGATACGTACTCTCCCACTATTCACCTTGTACGAAACTATGTTAACAACCGGTTCGTTTTTTATGCTCTTCAAACAACATTTTGAAAACGCATTCCGGGACATAGTTTTTAACGACGTCTTCCCATCCTTCGGGACCAATCAAACCGCGAACGATACTGGAGCTTATTTCAATCAATTCTCGCGGCGGCAGAATGAAAACGGTGACTATTTCCGTATTAAGATACCGGTTGACGTAGCTGAGCGACTTTTCGTACTCATAGTCAGCCGTGCTCCTGATACCACGAAGGATGTATTTCGCTCCTATTTTCTCAGCATATTTGATAAGAAACTTATCAGTGTAGTTATCAACAATGACATTTTTGATATCTTTCACCGAGTCTTGAATCATCTCGATTCTGTCTTCCGTCGAAAAGTAGCATGATTTTTCAGGGTTGGTGCCGACTGCAACGATGAGCCTGTCAAACATTTGCGCTCCGGCTTCTATCATCCATAGGTGACCCAGGGTAATCGGGTCAAACGTTCCGGCATAAATAGCAACTCGTTCTTCTCTTTCCATTCAACAACTCCAAATATACTGACAATACTTTATAATCAACCAGTCCGTGCTGTCAACGAACAGGCTCGTTACCTGGTACGAAGGCATCCTTATTCGACACGTTTCAGGCTGGCGACAGGCGGACTTATTCTGCTAGAATAATGCACTATGAATGAAATGCATACAACACGCACTCTACTGAAAGCACAGAAAGCTGAAATAACCGAATACCTGATTTACACAAAGCTTGCCAAAGTCGTTAAGGACGAAGCAAACAGAGACATCCTCATTCAAATTTCCAAAGACGAACTCAGGCATTACCGATTATGGAAACGGTATACCGGAAAAGACAAAAAACCAAACTGGTTCATGGTCTGGTTTTTCTATTTCATCTCACGGATACTTGGATTGTCATTCGGGTTGAAATTAATGGAACGCGGAGAAACGAAAGCCAATGCAGCCTATGAATCGCTTTCGAAAAGAGTACCGGAAGCGATGGAAACCGCCCATGACGAAGACGAGCATGAAAAGCAGCTTCTCGAGATGATAAACGAGGAGCGTCTCGACTATGTCGGTTCGATGATACGAGGGTTAAATGATGCCCTCGTTGAGCTGACCGGAGCGCTGGCAGGGTTTACGTTCGCCCTCCAGGATTCGAAACTGGTGGCAATGACCGGGCTCATTACCGGAATTGCAGCTTCCCTCTCGATGGGAAGCACCGAGTATCTTGCCGTGAAATCAGAGACATCGAAGCGTAGCCCTTTAAAGTCATCCCTTTACACAGGAATTGCCTATGTCATCACCGTTATATTCCTTGTATTACCTTACCTGCTTGTTGCCAACGTGTTCATCGCCCTCGGCATCATGATATTTGATGCCCTTATTGTCATCATCGTTTTCAATTTTTACATGGCAGTTGCACGAGATGAGTCGTTTCTGAAAAACTTCCGGACAATGGCCGTCATCAGTCTCGGTGTTGCTGCCCTTTCGTTCGGCATCGGGTATGCGGTACGCATTTTTCTTGGAGTCGACATTTAATCACACCGATGTCTCGCCTTTTTTCAGCACGTCTTCACGAATAAAGGTAACGGAAATTCGCATGCCCGTCACCATTCCGGCAAGTGCCCGCTCCATATCAGCAGCATTTTCGATATCCCGCTGATTTATCTTTGTCACGATATCATTAGCGGTAAGCCCAATACGTTCGGCAACCGAACCGGGCTTCACACGCCCGATGAACGCTCCTGTTTTCGTTCCTGACCCTTTCCGAACAGCAACAGCAGATGCATCAGTTATCGCAGCACCGAACACCGGTTTTTCATCCGACTTCACCTTAACAGCCAGTTGTTCGAGGCGCGGCTTGTCAAAGCCAACGACTATATCTTTGTCATATACCGTCACCGGAACACCCATCTGACCGGTGCTGTTAACCAGTTCCTGAGCCCATTCACGACTGCGTGATACATCTCTCTCTTCGAAAGATATCTGTTTCTGTGAAAGCAACTGTTTCACCATATCGCAATACGGTCAGGTCGGGCTTGAATAAATAATGACTTTTCCCATACGTACACCCCCTGTCAATACCTATATTATGACAAATCGGCTTGACTTTGTCCTCTTTTCCGTTTTACCCTTATTTCAACGACATACTCCAGCCTTATTCCATTATCGACTGCAGCTGGGAGCAAATACCAGGACAAAGGTCACAAATCCCTGACAAACAGCGTCTGACAATAATCAGCGACTAAATATTTACAGGAGGCAGCAATGGATTCGATTCAATTACTGAAAAACGGCCTGGACAGTGCCACGAAAAACGTAGAACGAACGCTCGACGGTTTAACGATGGAGGAAATCAACTGGCACCCGAGACCGGATGCGAACTCAATAGGTCTCATCCTTTTCCACATGGCGCGTTCCGAAGACTCTCTCATCAATGGTCTGATACAGGGCAAGAACCAGTTATGGGAAACCGCTGAATGGTACAAAAAACTCGGGAAAGCGGTTGACGACGGAGGTGCCCACTACAGTGCTGAACAGGTCGAAAAATTCGTCACTCCCGATATGGCAAAGCTGAAAGAGTACAGCGATGCCGTAAGGAAACAGACACTGGCATACCTCGATACACTGACTCCGGCAAAGCTCGATGATAAAGTCACTTTTCCTGAGGGTTCCAAAATGCCGTTCGAACCGATTGTCGGCATCCTCGTCAGCCTGACCGTCAATCACGCGGTCGGCCACGCCGGCGAGATTTCATACATCCGCGGGTTGAAACGCGGTATGGACAAATAACATTTCATGAAATAACGAAGGGCTGGATTCTAATCCAGCCCTTCGAACAAATCTTTCTCCATCTTTTTCCCAGGTTCCGGCCAGGCTTTCAGAAAGTAATTCCTCGGTTTCCGCAACCCTTCAAGAACGTTGACCAGTCTGAAGACACCTCCCCGTCTTCCACCACCACCGCCAACCTGACTTGCATGACAGGCTGATGCCCTGTTCCTCGTTTCCTGGTCCTGCTCGCTCAGGACTATTTCACAATGCCAGGGATACTGCATTTCCAGCATCTTCGTCATATCGATATCACCGTTCCGTCCAAAATGGTGAGGGTCCTGCCCGAACAGCGGCATCAACTTTACCGCCAGGCGCATGTTTTTATGAGGATTGACCATGTAGTACAGTTTCGAAGGCTGGAACGGTTCACCTGCTTCAGGGTATTTTGTTTTATCTCCGGAAGCAAAAAACGCCTTTGTCGCCGCATGGTGAGTTGCAATGTGGTCAGGGTGGCCATAATTCCCGCCGGCATCATGGGTAAATATAACATCAGGTTGTATCTCCCGGAATATCCTGACAATTCTGCCGGCCGCTTCGTCGACCGGCGCCATGTTCAGACAATCAGGGTGGTTATTTTCGGGCGTTCCCTGCATGTTCGAATCACGATATCCCAGATTATACACACCAGCCAGTCCGAGAGCCTCGGCAGCACACTGCAACTCATGCGCTCTGAGGCTTTTAATCGAATCAAACCCCTCGAGAAATTCCGGGGCTACCGTACCCATTTCTCCTCCGGTCGAGCAGATGTAAAACACCTTGTGACCGGCTGCCGCATATTTAGCCAGGGTTGCTCCCGGGCCAAAACTTTCATCATCAGGGTGAGCTCCGACGAATACGAGTGTCCGTTGTTTTTCCTTCATACTATATAACTTTCATCTGTTTTATCATCTATATTAAGCTAAACTCGGTTCAATTGGAAATCGGCCCCATCAAACGGCCACAATTATACACCCGATAACCGTTTGTGATAGCATAAACATAATCATTTTCCCGGAGCTGTGCCATGCCTACAATACGAAAATTTTTTGTTTCGACGAAAAACAAATCAAAAGGTGTTTTTTTCGGCTGGTGGATTGTAATAGCCGGTTGCGTCATGGAAGCCATGAATTCCGGTTTCCTCGGCCAGGGTTTTACCGTGTATTTTCTCCCTCTTCAGGAACAGTTCGGGTGGAGCCGAACGTTACTCAGTACCGGATATTCACTCAGCAATATCATGAACGGTGTTCTCGCCCCTTTTGAAGGGTGGCTGGCCGATAAGTTCGGACCCCGAAGACTAGTACTCCTGGGAGTAGCCATGCTCGGTACCGGTTTTATGCTGTTGAGTACCGTCAACTCTATCGTCACCTTTTTCCTGGCATTCCTCATGATAGCAGCCGGAGCTAGCCTCGGCGGGTATCTGCCGATTTCGATTGTCGTTCTCAACTGGTTCGTAAAGAAACGGAGCATTGCCCTCGGTATTGCCTCAGGCGGCCATGGACTCGGGGCGTTAATCGTCCCCGTCATTGCATGGAGCCTCATTAATAACGGCTGGCGTCCAACGGCTCTGGGCTCTGGCATCTTCGTTCTCGTCATCGGAACCGTTTGCGCGCTCCAGTTTCGCCAAAGACCCGAGCGATACGGCTACCTGCCGGACGGGGTGAAACCTGATGAGGCCGCTTCTGACGAAACGCCGTCAAGTGGAAATAAAACGCCTCAAAAATCGAATGTTTCCGTCATGGAAGGCTTCACTCTGAAAGAAGCTTTGAAGACAAGGGCTTTCTGGCTCGTTTCAGCAGGGCATGCATCAGCCGTCCTGACCGTCTCTGCTGTCTCTCTCCACCTTGCTCCCCACCTGGTTCAACGCCTCAATATTTCTCTGTCAGCCGCCGGTTCGATTGTCAGTCTCCTGCTGATAATGTCGCTCGTCGGGAGAATATGCGGCGGCCTGGTAGCCGACCGAATAGACAAACGCTGGGTACTGGTTGGAGCAATGATATCGCACACTATCGGGCTCCTGTTTCTCGCCAACGCAACAAACATGTTTCACGTTGTCTGCTTCACCATTTTCCACGGGGTTGCCTGGGGAGCCAGAGGCCTGACGCTAAACTCGATACGCGCCGTATATTTCGGACGAAAAGCAATCGGCTTCAT
>CAYSQK010000059.1:0-9283 GCA_964433075.1 uncultured Dehalococcoidales bacterium | reverse complement strand
GTCACTCCGGTTTACCCGACACGGCGCCGCCTGCCCGTTATTTCTTCGGGGTACGCTTCAGTTCGAACCTGTTCCGTACATTCGGGTCAGGGCATGTGACCGTGTACGTATCCGGGTCTGACTGCCAGGGAAACTGTCCGCCGTAGCGCATGACCATCACCGCGTCGGCAATACTCTTCAATGCCGAAGGGCAGATATTTCCCGGTACCAGTTCTCCCGGCCCTTTGAATTCCCAGGTATCCCCTTCCCTGTGACCGAAACTGCAAACACCATCACATTCCTTGCCAACCAGCCTGACGGTGACATTATAGCTTTCCGATTTTTTATCCGTCTCAGGTTCGCGCCTTATCTCGAAAACGTTGTTGACGAGGTGGTCCGGACAGCACTGGGTACAGACGTTGGGGTCCGGCTCCCACGGAAAGCTGCCGCCGTATTTCAGCACTTCGATAAAGGGGAAAAGAGAACTGAAGGCAAAGTTGCATAATCCCTGCGGAGGTGTTTTATCATACACCCATTCGGTGCCCGGTTTAAGGCCCTGGTTACAGGTTTTGTCGTTTCTCAGCAGTTTAATCCTGATTTTATAGGTTTGCGCCATGTTCCTCCTCCTTATACCCGAAAATATGCCTTATGCTATAAGATGTCAGGAATGATGTCAACATCCGAGTTTTTCGAAGGGGTGGAGACGGACATTAGAATGCATAAGAAATCAGCGGTCAGAGAATGTAAAAATCCCTCTTAATCTCCCTTTCACAAAGGGAGAAACGTATTGCGAACGACACATTGAAGCACATGCAGGAAGGAAGCAACCTCGAAAGACCGACGATTCGGTTCCGGCGAAGAGATGAACAGACCACGGGAGATTACGGGGAGAGTCCGGCTCTCCCCGTACAAACGCACCCTACGTCGTATCCGGCTACGCTTCCATGTTTTTATATTTGTCAGGGACATCGCCGACGAATTTCAACGGCCATTTGGCATCACCGAAGCGGGCATCGATGAAGATGAGCGGCTTGCCTACCCGGAGAATCTTCAACGGCTCATGGCTCATTCCGGCCGGTATATAGGCGTAGAACGGATAGTCGATTTTCCGCCATTCCCCGTCGAGGAAGAATTCAACATCGGCATCGAACTCGACGAAATTCTGGGCGCCGAAGAGAAATATCCACTGGTCACGGTCGGGATGGATATGGGGAGCCATACCGATTTCGTCTTCAGGTTTGTCGATGTAAGCGAATCCGAGCATCAGCTGGGAACCGGGAATGTCCCTTTCGCCCATCGAGGTAATCATCGGCATGGTGATACTCTTATGTATCGATTTCCAGGGTTTGAATTCAATCAGGTTCGATTCGTGTCTCAGGTTTCCCATTCGTACTTTTTCCGACATGCGGGGTACCTCCTTTTCGTTCCTTTCGTTAATTTGTTCATTTTTATACTTTTTGCCGAACGGTTCAAGGGAAACGTGATTAATCGAAGAAACCGTCCGGGACAGAATGGTATAATAGGAGTAGTGCCGATTCGGGAAGGAACACGTGTGAAAGAAATAGTCCTTGCATCAGGTTCGCCGCGCCGGAAGGCGCTGCTCGAGCAAATCGGGCTGATATTCACCGTCGATACCAACACAGAAGAAGATAACGGATTACCGGAAACAGAGCCGCACCGGCTGGCAAGGGCAATATCGCTCAGGAAGGCGGAGTCAGCCGCTTACCGGTACCCGGACGCCGTCATCATCGCGGCGGATACCTTCGGCATCATCGACAGCCGCATCATCGGCAAACCTCACTCTGAAACCGAAGCCCGGCAGATGCTGGCATCCCTGAGCGGCAGACCGCATACCGTCATTACCGGATTCACGGTGCTCGATTCCCTGACAAAGAAAACGGTTTCCCGAAGCGTCGAAACGACCGTATTCATGAAGTCTCTGACGAGAGAGGAAATCGATGCCTATGTTGCGACCGGCGAACCGCTCGATAAAGCCGGCGCCTATGCTATCCAGGGGATGGGAGCGATGTTCGTCGAGAGAATCGACGGCGACTACTATAATGTGATGGGGCTGCCGCTCTGCTCACTTACCGAAACGTTGAAGGAATTCGGGATTACCGCCCTGCAATAAACGAAACAGCGCTTTCACCGGCAACGTATCCGGTCGAGAAAGCAGCCTGAAGGTTGTAGCCGCCGGTACCGGCATCGAGGTCGAGCACCTCGCCGCAGCAGAACAGCCCCGGGACGAGTTTCGAGCTCATTGTCCTCGGGTCTATCTCTTTAAGCGAAATACCGCCGGCGGTGACCATGGCGGTAGCCATGGAGAAGGGGCTGCTGACGTCAAATCTGAACGATTTCATCAAACTCACCAGTCGTTCCCGTTCCTCCGCCGTTATCTGATTCCCCAGTTTATCGGGAGAGATACCGGTCAGGCGGATAAAGGCATCGATGAACCTCGGCTGAAGGTAGTCGCGGAGAATATTTTTAAACGTCCGCCGGCTGCGGGTATCGAACGACTGCTGGAGGTCGGCGCGGAGGGCAACGGCATCTTTATCAGGGTGCAAATCGATTGTCAGACTGACCGTCCCCCTGCAAAGGGCATCGACAATCGCCCGGCTCATCTCGAGAATCGCCGGCCCGCTGAGCCCGAAATGGGTGATGATGACGTTACCGGTGCGGCTTTCAATAACCGGCGGTTTCGGTTTTTTCCCGGCAAGACCGCGGCCCGTATCCAGCGGAGGAACGAGCGAGGTATCGATATCGCAGGACGGGCATTGAAAGGCGGTAACCCTGACGTCTTTCAGGCTGGCTCCCTGCATCAGTTTCGCCCGGTCGGTATCGGTCACGACCAGCGGCACCAGTCCCGGGCGCAGGCCGACGATGGTATGGCCGAGGGTTTCAGCGAGAGCGCAGCCCTCACCGGCCGACCCGGTTTCCGGATGCGACGACCCGCCGGCAGCAAGGATAACGGCGGCGGCAGGGACATCACCGGTTTCAGTTTTCACGCCCGTCACCCGGCCGTTTTCAGTGGGGTTACCGGTCACCGTTTGCCCGTCTTTCACGGGTACGCCCCCGTCCGGGAGATACCGCTGAAAAACCCGGACGATGTCCCGGGCATTATCGGTCACCGGGTAGATTTTCCCATTCGGTTCGGTTTTACATTCGATGCTGTACCGTTTCAGGAAAGCGAGGAGGTCATCACGGAAAAAGCGGCTGAAGGGACTGTAAAGAAACCGTCCTTCCGGACCGAACCGCTCGATGAAGCTGTCCATGTCACGACTGTTCGAAAGGTTGCAGCGTCCGTTGCCGGAGACGAGGATTTTAAGGCCGGGGCGCTCCATTTTTTCAAGGAGGAGGACATCAGCACCCATCTCAGCAGCCCGGCCGGCGGCCATCAAGCCGGAAGCACCGGCACCGATAACGATAATGCGGTTTTCAACAATCATACCGGCAGTGTGAAGGATTGAGGGTAAAGGTGTCAAGGGGGGAGATTCGGCGGAGTTACTGACGGAACTCAAGCCTGAGAACCCTTGTCGTATCATCAGTTACCCTGACCCGTTCGTCGATGCGGTACCCGGCAAGCCAGATAATCTGTTCGGGGATACAGACAACAGGAACGCGGTCGCGCCAGAGCCGGGGGATCTTTGCGTCCGTCATGAAGTGCCCGAGTTTCTTGGTGTACGTCATGCCGCAGGGCTGAAACCGGTCAGCCGTTTTCCGGGGCCGGACGGTCAGCCTGTCACCGGTCTTATCAAAGTCAAAGTTCGCCAGAAACCCTTCGGTCGGCCGGTCTATCTGCGTCCGTTCGATGACAGAAGCGGTAATTTTCCAGCCGGCAATTTCGGTTTCACCGGGAACGGTGAGTTCATGTTCTCCTTCGAAGAAAGGCAGAGAAGAAAGTTCAGCCGGGCCGAAGCCGATGAGAAAGCGGTCATACTCGACGGCGCAGACGAGGCCTCCGGGCAGGTCAATCCGCTTGCCGGACTGCCGTTCAGCGAGAGCAATCACGTCTTCGATGTGCCGGGTTTCGATGTCCTTAAGGCTGCCGTACACGTCATCGAGGATTTTTCTCAGCAGGTGCCGTTTCAACGCGGGAGGAAGGCTGATAAAAAATTCACGGTCGAGAATAACGGTATCTTTTTCTGTGGTGACAAGTCCGGTTTCAAGGGTATCGAGAACACTGTCCATGTAATCGAGTTCGTCCGAGGCGGCAGAAGCCGTCCGGAGAATCGCGTCATCGAACCGCTCGTTGTAACTGTAGAGCAGCGGGAGAAGCTGCTGCCGAATGCGGTTGCGGAGGGGGGAGAGAGAGAGGTTCGAGGAATCGAGCCTCGTTTCAAGCCCGAATGTCCGGCAGTACGCAACCGTCTCTTCCCGGCTGATTTCGAGGAGAGGACGGATTACCCGAATCGTCCCGGAGGCGGTTACCAGAGGAGTTACCGGCTGAAGACCGCGCAGGCCGCGGGTTCCGGTACCCCGCACGAGATGGAGGAGAATAGTCTCAACATTATCATCCCGCGTATGGCCGACGGCAACGCAATCAGTCCCGACTTTCGCGGCAGTTTCGGCAAGGAAGGTATACCGCACTTCACGAGCGGCTTCTTCAAGGGTGAGACGATGTTCAAGGCGATAACCTTCGACATCGCACTCCCCGACAGTGCAGGGCAGGCCGAATGTATCGGCGAGCCGGGCAACATACGCGGCATCACCGTCCGATTCAGCACCGCGAAGACGGTGATTGCAATGGGCAACGTGAAGAGAGACACCGAGTTCTTCTTTCAGTTCAGAAAGGATTTCAAGCAGGCAGACCGAGTCCGGCCCGCCCGATACGGCTATCAGGAGGCGGGTCTGATTCGATATACAAAAATTTTCCCGGAGAAAGCGGAGAACCTTTTGCTGCCGGGACTTCAGCGAAAACTCAGAGGCGGATTTCATGACTGCTCCAACAGGTTTTTTTCATGTTACCTGATTATACCGGTTTCTCCGTCGGGAGTTAACTCCCGAGGAGGAGGCGGGTACGGGATATCGAGAAAGGATAGGCGGTAAAGCCGAGGGCTTTGACGACCTGCTCCGGACGGCCGGACCCGGTACTGTCACAGCGGAGACGCATTTCGAGGGTGCAGACGGCACCATCGTCCGATACCAGCCTGATATCATCGATGAGGGGACGCAAGTCATACTCGCGCTTTCCGGTATCACGTTCATGTGACCAGGGGAAGGTATCGCTGTCAAGAATCGCTTCGATTGCTTTTTCGACATCATCAGGCCCGCCGATTTTCCCGACTTTAACACAGTAATCGGCCTGTTTTACCTGCGCCTGAAGCGAGGGGAGCAATGTGCTTACCAGGCAGGTATCGAGAATATCGACGCCCACGGGGAGCTGATTCTTCACGGCTGACATGAACCAGTGCGGGGTAATAGTGCCTTCGACAAAAATATCCATCAACTCAGATTCCGCGGTCATACCGACAACCAGCGGCGCTGCCAGAGAAAGGCGGGGATGAGGGTTGAACCCTTCCGAGAAGGCGATATCGACCCCGGCGCGGGTGAAAACCCGCTCCCATAACCGGGTCATATCCAGATGGGAAAGGTATTTTATTTCTTCACCGCGGGTAAATCTAACTCTGAGGCGCTGCATCTTCCTTCACAATCTTCGGCTTTCTCAGCAGAATTTTTTCTATTTTCATACCGCGCATCTCGGTAATGGTCATATTCATACCATTGTACCGGAGGCGCTCCCCTGTCCGGGGAATCTTGCCAAGGTGGCTCATGACGAAGCCTGCCACTGTTTCATAGTCTTCACTGTCAGGAAGGCCGAGATTCATCTCCGCATTCGCTTCCTCGATGTTCATGCCGCCTTCAATCTGGTAGGTAAATTCGTCGATTTCTTCATATTCTTTTTCTGCTTCGGCAAATTCATCACCGACGGTACCAACGATTTCTTCAATCAGGAGGCTGAGGCTGACGATGCCGGCGATACCGCCGTACTCATCGACAACCGCCGCCATGCGGACATTGCGGTCACGCATTTCAACGAACAATTCGTCGATATACTTCGATTCGGGGGTAAAGTAAATCGGACGGACAAGTTCGTCAATAGTATCTTCCAGTTGCATCGTTTCCTTTGCCTGGGCCATCAGCACGTCTTTAACGGCCAGCATACCGACAACGTTGTCCGTATTTTCCTGATAGACCGGGAAACGGGAAATGGGCGACTGGGCATAGACAGCCATGAATTTTTCGAGAGTCGTCCCCTTTTCAATCCAGACAACTTCGGTCCGGGGAATCATGACTTCATATACGGGGCGGATACCGAAATCGAAGACCTTGTGGAGCATTTTCGCTTCGGTCTCCTCCATAGTTCCGTCCTTGTTACCGACTGATATCATGGTGCGGATTTCCTCCTGGCTAATCAGGGACCGGGACACCGGGGAACCGCCGACCATTTTCGTCAGAAGCGACGCAACACTGCTTAAGAGAAAAACAACCGGTGAAAAAAGCCAGGACAGCATTTCAACCGGGCGACTGAACAGCAACGAAAGTTTTTCGGAACGGGTGGTTGCCAGCGTTTTCGGAGCAGCTTCACCGAATATCAGCACGATGATACTGAGGCCAATCGTGGCAATGATGATACCCTGTTCTTTCCACAAGGCAACGGCTAGAGCAGTCGCGAGAGCTGTCGCAGCCGTATTCACAAGGTTATTTCCTAACAAAATAACGGAAAGAAGCTTTTCAGGATTACCAATGAGTGCAGACACACGAGCCGCACCCTTGGCCTTTTCGTTCACAAGCTGTTCAACCCTCAGTTTTTGAAGTGAAAAAAAGGCTGTCTCGGAACTGGAAAAAAATCCCGAAAGTACGAGGCAGAGAAAGAATAAAATAATGTATACTGGTTCGTTACCGTTCATATTGTTTCAGTCCGGTTACCCGTCTTTTCTCTCCGTATCGTTCCCTTTCTCTTTTCCCGAATCAACCGTTTCAATACCGACCGGAGGATTCGGTTTTTCCTTGGTCAGAAGCACTTCTTCGATTTTCATACCGCGCATCTTGGTAATCAGAAGCCGGGTGTTCATATATTTCAACTGCTCACCCTGTTTCGGAATATGGCCAAGCAGGTGCAGCATCAGCCCGGCAATCGTTTCATAATCTTCGCTTTCCGGGAAATGCAAATCCATTTCGGCGTTGATTTCGTCAATCCTCATACCGCCGTCGATCTGGAAAGTGTTCGAGTTGATTATTTCATAGTCTTTTTCGGCACGGGCAAGTTCATCACCGACCGGACCGACGATTTCTTCGACAAGGCTGCTGAGGGTAACGATACCGGCGGTGCCGCCGAATTCATCGATGACGACGGCGACGCGGTAATTATTGTCACGCATTTCGGCAAACAGCTCGTTAATGGGCTTCGTTTCAGGGGTAAAATAGGCAGGACGAGCCATTGAATCTATCAAAGAATCACGGGTAACCTCTCCCTTGGCCAGTCCCATGAGAACATCCTTGATGGAGAGAATACCGACAACGTTATCCATATTGTCCTGAAAGACAGGAAAGCGGGAGATGGGTGATTCGCCATAGATGGTCAGAAAATCTCTGACGGTGGAGCCCTGCTCGACGGCAATCACTTCCGGGCGGGGGATAGTCACATCCCGGACAGGCCGGTCACCGAAATCGAAAACCTTACCAAGCATTTTCGCTTCGTTCTCCTCAACCGTACCCTCTTTATGACCGACTGAAATCATGTGACGTATCTCATCGGCCGTTGCAAGAGAGACAGCACTGCCCTGTTCTCCAAAAATGCGGGTCACTACGGAGAGTATCCGGCTTAAAATAAAGATAAAGGGGGTCAGCAGCCAGGAAATGCCTTCCAGCGGACGAATGACAATCATGGCAAACCGCTCACTGTGATGGGCGGCAATTGTTTTCGGAGTTGTTTCAGCGAAAATCAGAAGAACAACCGTAACGGCAACTGTCGAAATGAGGATACCGTACTCCGGCCACTGCTCCATAGCCAGCGCGGTCGCGAGGGACGCGGCGGCGGTGTTTACAAAGGTGTTACCGAGCAGCACGGTAGAGAGAAATTTTTCCGGCCTCTGCACCATTCGGGCAACTCGTCCGGCACCCTTAACCCCTGTATTGACAAGGTGTTCCAGTCTTACCCGTTGTAAAGAAATAAAAGCTGTTTCAGAACCGGAAAAGAAAGCGGACAGAATAATACAGACAACAAGAAGTACCACGTACAAGGGCACTTCAGTACTAGACAATACCCATCACCTGCCTATTATGTTGTTTATGCGTACAAATAGTATACAAATATTACCATCAGATGACGGTAATGTCAAAAAGCCACGGCTACAGCAAGGGAAGCAGAGGCTATACCCGAATGACCGGTACAAGGATACCAGGCTGTCCGAAAAATCAGGAAGCGGCGTGTTCTTCCAGCCAGGCAGCGACATCAATCCCGCCGAAGGGTATGCCCGGCGAGTATGAATGGCCGGGGGTAAAGGCAATTTCCTTATTTTCGATTTCAATCGCACAAGCCAGTACACATTCCCAGGAACCATCGGGGTTCTTTTTGAATGCCTGTGCGGGGTCAACTTTTTTCTCGACGGCCTCAGTCAGGACAAGGTCATCAGCAAAGCCTTCGGTCTCAGCGGCCTTCTTTTCGGCATTGATTGCAGCATCTTTCGAACCATAGGGACCTCTGACTTTTCCGCCTTCCCACAATTCCTCGACCTGCCAGGTGATACGGCCTTCAATCTGTGTTACTTTATACCCCTTTTTTTCTGCCATTTTTTTCTCCTTCATCGCATATTTTTTGTTTCAGGAGTTCTTCCGGAGACCAAGAGTGAATAAATCAAATACTATTCATGTTTAGTATACGAATCATACGTAACAAAATCAATACTTAACGACGTACTGAGGGGTCGATTTTACGACTGAACGGGGTCATATTCGGAAGTTACCATTGATACCAGGCGCAAACCGATGAGGTTACCGAGGCTGAAACGTCTGGTGTTCGAACGTATCCGGAGAAGAGATATTGCGGCGACGGCGGTTTTTAGCTATAATCAATAGTGCGCTGGGGAATAGTCTAATGGTAGGACAGCAGACTCTGGATCTGTCAGTGAAGGTTCGAATCCTTCTTCCCCAGCCAGATTATTTCCAGTTAATTTCGGACTGTGTGCAGAGTTCCCCAGTTAAAGCTGGCCGGCTGACACGCACAAGACGGATCTTGCCCTGTATTAATTAGCTTGTCAGTTCCAAACTGTCCAGCTAACCATCCACCGGGTACATGGTACTCTTG
>CAYSQK010000058.1:0-9298 GCA_964433075.1 uncultured Dehalococcoidales bacterium | reverse complement strand
GGCAAATGAGTTCGGATCTCTGCCGTCCAGGCTATACTTGTTGTTGAGATACAGCGCCGTTGCGTAAGCGATTTCCGGACTTTCCGACCATTCGAGCAGCTTTTTCCCCCAGTACATCCGCATGTAGCCGTGCATGGCACCCGTGGCAACCATCTGCTTCTGAGCCGCATTCCAGTATCGGTCATGGGTACCCCCCCGCTCGAGTTCATCTCTCCGATAGAGATATTCCCGCGAATCAAAACGGTGTTCGGAGAGTGTTTTTATCGCCCAGGCAGGCAGTCCTGAGAAGGCATCATACTGCCGGTTAAACCGGACAAAGTTGAAGCTTAATTCACGACGGACTATCAACTCTTCGAGGAACGCTTCAGCGCCCGCCCCATGCATCCCTTCCAGTTTTAAAGTGATATGCACCGGCGAAATCTGCCCGAAATGAAGGTACGGGCTCAAACCGGAACAACCGTCCTCGTTCGGGTCGTTTTTTGTATCTTCATACCGTTCAAGCCGGTGTTCGATGAAATCGCTGAGTAGTATATCGGCACGATTCATTCCACCGACAGCACCTTCGGCCGGCATCACTGAACGGTCGACTCCAAGCGATGAGAGGACAGATTCGAGAATTTCGATATCGATACCCTCGAATACCATCCGGGTCGAATCAATATGTGGAGTCGCAGACTCGACCGGTTGGATGAACCGCGGGAGCAGCGGCAGAATTTTCCGTCTCAAGGTAGCCGCCGAGTATTCTTCTTTTCCTGAAACCAGATCAACCGGCACAACGGCATCCGTTTCAACCTCAATCAGCGGACACTCAATCCTGCCTGCCACACGGTCGCGCCACTCACGCTGTATCCTGAGATACCCCCGGTCACATACCACCAGCGAAGCTTCTCCGGACAGCGAGAGGGTAACTTCATCCGGCGGTTGCGCCCGTATAACCATACCGATACCCCGGTCATTCAACGAGGCTTTCACTTCACGCAGACCCTGGAGCATGAACTGATAATGCCGCCCATTCGCTTCCGGAAACCGGTCGGTCAATCCGAAACAGACAACGAGCGGCTGTTTCAGTTCGTTGGACAGTTCGACAGCATATTCAAGGGCGTGGTTGAACACGGTACGCTGAGAAGCCTGCATCCAGTAGAGAACATAGCGACCGGACTGCCGTTCGTTCCTGTTCAGATGCCGGATTCTCGCTTCATCAATCATCATCCCGCCCTCCCCTGATTTGAGACTGACCGTGGTTTATCGTACAATGAATTATAGTATCGGTACCGGGAGAAGTCGAGAAAAAATGCAGAATGAAAAGGTACTTTCGGATATTCTCCGGAATCAATACTTTGCCGTCTTAAGTTCGATTGGAGATGCAAAACCGTATACCAATCTGATTTCATTCGCTGTCACAGGTGACCTGAAAAAAATCCTTTTCCTGACAGACAGAAAAACACGGAAATACCGGAACATTACCAGTAATGCTGACGTATCAATGCTTATCGATAACCGGACCAACAGTTACTCCGACATTACCACGGCATTTGCTGTCACAGTGACCGGAACAGCCGAAGAGGCGGAGGGCGCAAACAGCACCCTGAAAGACCTGTTTCTTGCCAGACACCCGGGACTGAAAAATTTCTGCAATCAGCCGGATACAGCCATGATAGTGGTCAATGTTCAGGAATACATCATTGCCGGTTTTACCGGCAGTCAAAAAATCAGTATGGGACTATGAAGCGAATAATTTCGGTTACCACGCCTATAAACCCGTTATTTTTCATCTGCCATTTCTCAAAGGAGCAATAATTTATTGACTGAATTACTGAGTGTTGTCCTGCCGACGTTTCTGATAATCTTCATCGGATTCATCTTCGGAAAAATCCGGAAACCGGATCTTTCGATTGTTTCCGATATCGTCATCTATATCGCTCTGCCGGCACTCGCTATCACCTCGATGCTCGATAAAAAAATCGTCCTGGCCAACGCTGCCCGCATATGGGGTTCGGCGGTGTTCGTCATTATCGGCGTCGGCGTCATTGCGTTCATCATTTTCACTCTGTTAAAGAAGAAACATTCGGGGTTATACCTGCCGATATCCATCATGAATGCCGTTAACATCCCGTTTCCGATTATCTACCTCGTCTACGGCTCGGAAGGGCTCTACGCAGCAACGCTCTACATGATACCCTGCAGTATCTTGACGTATTCTCTGGGTATATACGTCGCTTCCGGGAAAGACTGGAAAACCAGCCTGAAGGAAGTATTCAAGATACCCCCCATCTACGCTTCACTCATCGGCCTGATGCTGAACCTGTTCGAGGTTTCAGTGCCGGACATTATCCTGAGACCGCTCGAAATAATCGGGCTGATGACCATCCCGCTGGTATTACTGGTACTGGGGAACAACCTGTCCAGAATGAAAAGTATTACTTCGATACCGACCACGCTGCTGTCATCGTTCCTGCGAGTAGGGGTTGGGCTCGGCCTGGGGCTTCTCGCCGTCGAACTGTTCGACCTCACAGGAATTCTGAGAGCGGTGGTTATCCTCGAATCAGCCATGCCGGCAGCCGTGAATGCCGCCATCATCACTACCCGATACAAGAATGAAGCCGAACTGGTTTCGAGCGTTGTTTTCGTCACCACCATCGCCAGTCTGGTAACGATACCGTTCATCCTCAGCTTTCTGACGTAAAAAAAAGAGACTGCAGAAATCCCGCAGTCTCTTGCTGATTTACCTGTTACCTTTTAGTATTTTCCGTACTTCTTGACCGTATCAATCATGGCTTTCACGTTAGCGGGTTTCGCTTCCTGGGTATAGTCGGTCGAACACCTCAAGATAAAGCCTCCGTCTTTACCGACCTCTTTAATCAGTTTTTTACAGTAGTCTTCAACGTCCTGTGTCGAACCGAGTTGAAGCATCGAGATGGGAATGTTACCCATGAGGCTGGCACGGTCGCCGAGAATTTCCTTCGCTCTGAAGATATCGGTTTCAGCCATTCGTATCATCATGCTGGGTTTCGGGAAATCAAGGAAATAGTCGAGCTGATTATCGCGCCGCCCCTCGAAGAACATCGAAATAATGTCATAACCGAGATCGAAAGTCTTCTGCGCGGCTTTCTGCCAGTTCGGCCAGACATACTTTTCGAACTGCTGGCGGGACATGAATTCATCAGAAACCCGGTGCGGTTCGGAAGAAGCGCCGATAGCCGGAACGCCGGGGCGCTTAACCGCCGGTTTTGCCGTTGCCATCCGGTATTCGAGCAGTTTATCGAGCGCTGCCAGCAGTTTATCCGGCTGGCGGAACATATCGGTCACGATACCTTTCCAGGTGCGGAAGCTATTCGTAAAACCGGAAAACGGCGGCATGACCCCACCCATCCATTGAAAATCAGGCGGCATGCCGATGTAGTTTTTCATTTCTCCGTTGAAATCGCCAAGTTCATCAAGGTGTTTCTGCTGCGCTTCACCGGCTTTTTTCATCTGGTCGGCAATTTTCTGCCAGCCGGGTGAAAGGAAAAGCGGCGCAATCATGGGCAGATTTGTGCTGAGATTCATCAGCGGAGGCAAATCACCAAGCGGTTCCATGACACCGTAGACCCTCGGCAGCCAGACACGGAGGAGGTAATCGGACGGGTCCGCCAGGAACATGTCATACTCATCGGCTTTCATGTATTCATGCTCGATAATCTGGGTGGCAACGTTCTCCGGTAACGGGCCTCCCGGCCACCGGGTATACCCGGATACGAGCGTTTCAAGGGCATTGCCGGACACCATTTCAGCGGCTGAGCCGAACGAATCCGGCTCAAGTTCAGCCATCATCTTCTTGTAACCCTGTTTCCAGGCAACCGGTTTGTAGAAAGCTGTCGAATACGGAAGCCCGACATATTTCATGGCAAAGAATGTCCCGCCGAAAACGACCGGCACCCTGTCAGGAACTTTCCCCTGTACGGCGTCCATGACACGCTTTTCGCGCTCGGCATACAATTCTTCGACAGATTTCCCGTTCTTTTTTTCAACGTAGTCCTTGAGTTTTTTGTCTTCTTCCTGAATCCTCTTTGCGGTTAACTCATCCATTATTCACTCCTTTGCTATTTTAAAGTAGAAACCGGCACGCCCGTCAGCTTATTCAGTCCGGTCTCACCGGCGGTTTCGGACGAACGGCAACCAGCACGAGCGCCGAACCGAAAACCATAATACCGGCCATGATTGAAAAGGCGTATTCGTACGTTCCCTGAATATCCGCCATATACCCGGCAACAATCGGGGCAGCAACCATCAACGGCAGCCCCAGTGAGTTCAGCCAGCCTCTGATGACACCCTGTGATTTCCTGCCGAAGTATTCACCCTGAATCGCATTCAAAATCGGTGTCCGGATACCCCAGCCGATACCGAAAACAACAGAAAAGAGAAATGCCATTCCGGCATTTTCAGCAATCGCCAGGATGTAGACCGCTACCGCCATGAACAGCATCGAAACACCAAGCATGATGTTTTTGGGTAGTCTATCTCCGAGGTACCCGCCAATCAGCCTCGAAGGAATATTCGAAAGGCTGGCTACCGTCCAGACCAGCGATACGGCGCCTCTGTCCATCCCGGCAGCGCCTTCCATGAGGTGAAGAAAGAGGTGAAGCTGAGCAGCCAGAATACCGAGATTCCCGACTGATGACCCGATTGCCAGCAGCCAGAAAGACCTGGTTCTGAACGCTTCTTTGAGGGTAAAGTCGTGACCGGCATAAATCATTTCTTTGTCCGGTATTGCCCGGGCCGTCTGTTTTCCATCCGGCACTTCACCGATTGACTCCGGACTATCCTTTAATAAAAAGGCGAAGGGAAGACCGATAACAAGCACGGCTGCCGCGGTAATGAAACAGGATTCACGCCAGCCCAGGTTATTCTGAAGAATGACGAGCAGCGGGACACCGATAACCCCGGCCATCGAGTAGCCGAGGCCCATGATTGCCTGCGCCATGGTACGTTTCCGGTTGAACCAGTTATTCACGGTCACCGACATAACGAGCAATCCCTGGAAACCGATTCCCAGGGTGATGGCCATGCTGGCGACATAGTACATGATATAGTTGTTCGTCAGTCCGAATATTATGTACCCGAGAACCGAAATCAGGAGACCGGCAATAACAACCTTACGAGGGCCGAACTTGTCGACCAATATGCCCTCAATCGGACCGGTAATGGCTCCTTCAATCGAGGTAATGGAACGCGGCCCTGACAGCATCGCTTTCGTCCAGCCGAATTCCGTCTGAAGCAAGTCCATATAGGAAGAGAATCCCTGACTGGCGATACCCTGAAAGAACTGTGTTACGGCGCCGACGATGACGATAATCCAGCCATAGAACGGCTTTTTCCCTATCCACGGATATCTCGGAGCATCTGCCTCAAACGGAGAATCGTTTTTCATACCGTATTCGCATACCTTTTCTTCACGTCATTCGGAAAGACGACCAGGTCATTTTGAGACGGAGCGGTTCTGTCACCAGAGAAAATGAGCGCCGGGCAAAACCGGAAAGAATGCTGGCCCGGTAGGAAAAGTATACCATCACAGATTCGGTTCTTCAATTTGAGGTCAATACCGGATTATCGCCAACCGGTATATTTGGTATATAATAGAGATAAGAGACACCGTACATGAGTATTCACGATTATCTGACTGACTTCAATTTTGAACCTCCGGAATTTTTCGGCGAACGGCCGGTTCACGTCATTGCCGTTCACATCGGCTGGCTCAACTGGGGAAGCGTCGGCGATGAATGTATCGATAAGCTTATCGAATATTACGACGCCGAGAAAATAGCTGAATTCGAACGGCCGGGAGATTTTTACGACTTCATCACCTATCGGGACCGGAGTTTCACCTACATCGACAACGCAGGCATCCGCCAGACAGAATTCCCGAACACCCGCGTTTATTTTGTCAGGAGAGAAAATCAGGAAACCGACCTGATGCTTATGAATCTGCTTGAACCCAATCATTTTGCAGAAGTGTGGGTCGACAGGATTATCGGCCTGTTAAAGAAACTGAAAATCGAACGGTATACGGTCGCAGGCGCTATGGGAAGCCCTGTCCCTCACACCCGGCCGCTCAGAATCACCGGACGGAGCAGCGACCCCGAACTTGGAGAAAAACTTGCCGGCCTCGGAATAAAACAGACACTTGGCTTGCACTATCAGGGACCAACCAGCATTTTCAATGCTCTCTCCCCGCGGTTGACTGACGAAAATATCACCACCGTCAACCTGATAGCTCACCTGCCCTCCCACATATCTATTGAAGAACCTGACTTCTCCGGTGTCTATACCATTCTCAAGATACTTGCGAAACTCGAGAACCTCGATATTCCTCTCGAACGCACCAGAATCGCCGGGCGTAAACAGTACGACAAAATCAACAAGGAAGTCGCCCAGTCATCAAGTCTCACAGAATTATCGAAGCAGCTTGAAGAGCTCTATGATAATGAAGAAGGCTCCCCTTCCCAGGAAGTGACGGAACTTCCTCCCAGCATTCAGAAAGCCATCGACGAAGCATTCGGCAGGGATTCCTAGACTGATTCCCCAATAGCCACATTCCGAGAGATTCCCGTGTTTTCAAAAATTCCGCTTATTGTATTCTGACTCAATTACCGCTACAATTCGATAAAAAAAAGAGCGTGATTATGAAGATACCAGCCCGATTTTCAACCGGCGGTGAGGTGATTGTTCCGGCTTTATCTATCCTGTTCGGACTCCAGTTACTGAGAGTTGCCATACCTCAAATGGTATGGCTGTTCGGAGACCGTTTCGGCATGAATGCCGCCATTCTCGGCATTATCGCCCTCGCTGTTTTCGCCTTTTCCTATCTGTCCGGTGTATCAGTCAAACTTTTCGGACGCCGAAAAATGGTATTAATAAGCGGAGCGACGCTCAGTCTGTCACGGCTGATTGTTCAATTTCAATGGACAGAACCGCTGATACCAATGCTCATCAGCCTCGCCGGCGTCATCGCTTTCGGTTTATTTCTCGCCGCTTATACCGATGAGGTTCGTTCCGGCGGGAAGAATCACATCGGCACTCTGATAGCGGGTATTCTGTCCGGACTCATTCTCGACACCGCCCTCCATGGAGCCTTCGCAACCCTCGATTACGTCTGGCAGTCAGGATGGATTCCGATAGTCTTGACGGCTGTTCTGGTACTGTCCAACCTGTCCGTCATTTTTACCCGTCCGCTGCAACAGGAATCACCTGACTCCGGAGGGATGACATGGCCGTGGCTGGCAATCGGACCGTTTCTATTTCTCCAGATGGTGGTTTTTCAGAATATCGCCCGCCACACCGTTACTACCGGCTGGATACAGCCGTACGTTTTCGGGTGGGTAATGATATGCCAGATTGCCGGACTGTTCGCTGCCGTTCTGCTCCTGAAGAACACTCTCCGAAACCGGCTTCCGATTTCACTCATTGCGGGATTCGTTCTGGTTGCCGCGGCCTCTTTCCCCTACCCCGGTAATGACTGGCTGGCAGCCATTATTCTGGCAGCCGAACACATATCAGTTTCGGTTCTTTTCGCTCTGATTCTGACGAATACGGTATCGGTAAAGTCACACTCATCAACAGGCAGCGTTACCATTGCCAACGGCACCGGCTTTCTGCTCCTCGGGCTGCTGACGCTCGCCTATTATACGGTCTACCAGATTACCCTTCCCTATACCAATACCGTTCTCGAACCGGCAGCCGCAGGAATAATCGCCTTGTGCGGCATCATCCCGTGGTTCAGAACGTCAAATGACGTCAGTCCGGTAAAGGTATCATGGCTGTCACCGGTTCTCTCGCTGGTTCTTCTCCTGCTGCCACTGACCGGTATTATCGTTAGAGATGAACCGTATACCGCAACCGGCAGCGGCTATCCGGTCACGGTCATGACCTACAACCTGCACAACGGATTTAATCCGAAGGGAGACCTCGACCTCGAAGCAATGGCAAGGGTCATCGAGGAAGCGAACCCGGATATCGTCATTCTTCAGGAAATTTCCCGCGGCTGGCTCATCAGCGGCAGAACAGACATGCTTGACTGGCTTTCTCTGAGACTCGGCATGCCGGCAGTATCCGGGCCGACCGAAGGCGCCTTATGGGGCAGTGCCATACTGAGCCGATTCCCGGTAATTGAATCGACTAATTACGAACTTCCCCCGCGCACTCTATTCCTGCGCAGGGGATACCTCATCACGAAATACGATATCGGTAACAACGAATCGCTGACCGTTATCGCAACGCATCTCCACCATGTACCGGGCGACTCCGAAATCAGGCAGCAGCAGGTACCTGTGCTCCTCGATACCTGGAACAATGCAGAATATACCGTTATCACCGGTGACCTCAACGCTCAACCGGACTCACCGGAAATGGGCATGATGAGCACTGCCGGACTGACAGATGTCATGGCTGATTCAGTCCCGCCCGAAGGCTATACATTCAACTCGGTGGAGCCGTTCGAAAGAATCGATTACCTCTGGATAACCCCTGACCTCACGGTTGTCAGTGCCGGAGTGTTGAACACGCAGGCATCCGACCACATGCCGATTATCGCAGTGTTATCCAGAGAATAACCTCTTCGAAAAGAATCAGCCTTCCGGTTCGGCGGTCGATTTGTATAATGTCTGATGCGTCGTGGCAAAAAACCATATCGGGGTGTCAGCCCGCCGGCAATAGACCGGCGCATGCTCCACTCCGGCAGGAACGAATATCATGGATGTCTGCGTCAGCGTGTACTTCTCGCCGTCCATCCAGAGTTCCATCTCTCCGCCCAGATCGAACGGATCATTCGGATTCGTGCCGATAAACCCGAGATATTCATCAAAATCATGGGAATGCGGTTTATCCGGGTAAGCCACGTCCGAGGCTTTGTACCACCAGGTACCCTGGAGGTAATACCCTCCCTTGACAATATCGCCGTCGACATAGACATTCACTTTTCGGGTAGCACCCCATTCCTTCCATTCATCCATGTCTTTCTGCCTGGGACGAGTGATGATATTATGACTCAACTTCTGTGTTGCCACTTAATTACTCCTCCGGCGCATGTAGGCCGTCAACGTTTTTCGTTATTTCAGGTCATCCTTGATGATATGCTCTTCGCAGACCCAGAGAAACCCTTTTTTCATATCGGCGATACTGGCGCCGTCAGCCGCCAGTTCACGGCCGGCCGGCGAGTTCGTGTACTCGAGCGATTTTTTAAAATCCTCGACGGTATCGTACCACATCTCAACGATACCATCGCCTTCGTACTGAAAACCGGGTACCTGAATGAAGTGATTTTGTA
>CAYSQK010000057.1:0-9409 GCA_964433075.1 uncultured Dehalococcoidales bacterium | reverse complement strand
GCTATGTCGGTTTCCGTAAATCCCGGCGAAAAAACGGACCCGGTTCATCATGAAACGGTCAACCGGCCTCATCACAGCCCTCATCGCAGCCTCTCTGTTACTGCCGTTGACAGGCTGTGACGGAGATAAGGAAGAACCGGTTATGGAAACGCCCGAAACCAGCCGCTGGCTGGAGCTTCTAAGAATCCTGCCGGAAAATGATGTCACCCTCCACGCCGCTTATATCCAGACGTCGGAATATGCGGATATCCTTCAGACATTATCCTCAGAAATAACTGACGCGCCCTCCGCTCCTCCGGTCGATATCATGGCTCATTCGAACCTTCCACTCTTCCTCAGATACTCCGATGAAGAGTGGAATACCACCCTCGGATTTACTATCGATGATGTCACCGCCTCGGTGTACGCCAGCGCCGGCCCGCCCTACGAATATCAGGCAGTACAGGGAACGTTCACCAGAGAAGACATCGAATATGCAGCAAAGAACGGTCCGTTACAGGAACACCTTGAAATCGATTCATGGGGTGGCTATGAATACTACCGCTGGGGTGAGGACATGTCCATTCATATGGACTGGCGCAGTAACGTAAGGCCGCTGGGCAGAGGATGCCGACTGGCATACATCGACGGCTGTGCTTTCTGGATTCCCTGGACGGACGGTATCGAAGAGATGATTGATGCGTACAAGGGGAATATACCATCGCTGGCCGATAGAGCCGATTACCAACTGCTCGCAGCAGAGCTTGAGAAGCAGGATACGGTCACCGCTTTCTTTTCTTCAAATACCCTGTCGATTGCCGAATTTAAAGACATGTTCCGCACTAACCTTGAAGAAATGGAACAGCAGGGATATGACAAGCAACTGGAAGCCTTTGAAAATGAACCTCTCCTGAAACCTTTCACCTCTTTCGCTGCCGGAGCCGGTGAAGATGAACAGGGAGCGTACATGGTCATCGTTCTGATGAATCAGGACGAAGGCGCCGCCGAAGTAAATGCCGGACTGCTGGAACGAAGGATTAACGAATCGCAGATAATGCCGCAGGTGAAAAATACCGATCCCGAAGGAAACCCGATGACGTGGATGGATACCGGCCGCATTGAGAACATCGAGGTAACCAGTCAGGGAACGTTAACAATCGCTAAACTCTACGGCGGTGTTTTTACCTCCTGGGATGACTTTAATATTTACGGATCATATAAACCGCTGTTGCTGCATGAATAAGAAGAAACTATGAAAAAAGTCTCGATTATCCAGATAATCGCCGGAATTCTGCTGATGGTATCCTGGTTCGTTTACCTTTACCTGGTGGAACCGGGATATTACGAAATGGAGATTCTGGATATTGACGGCAACCTCATTGCGCATTTCGGTATCTTTTCGCTGAAAACAGTCAGACCTGTGATGGTCATCTGGCTGGCAGGATATCCGATTTGTGCCATACTTGTTACCGGCTGCGGAATATCACGGCTTTTGAAGAACATACGGGAACTGAAAACAATGAAACTGGATATCGCGCAGATTATTTTCGGCGCGTTCCTCCTGGCTTTGATGATTATATTCGTAACAAGTTATGAGCCTCACTGGCAGAATTATGCCTCGGATTTCCCGTTAAACTTTCCCGGGGCAGTCGAAATCCGCCATAACCCCGGATGGGTCGCGCTCATGAACACGTGGAAAATCGGCTCGTTCCTTCTCGGACCGGTGATTGCCGGAACGGGCATATGGCAGATAGTGAAATCAAGGAATGAAGGATGACAAATACCTCAGAGAAATGGTAAACAAAGGTGACAACATGAATAAAACAGCGGAATTCTCAACCGGTACTATCATCACCGCCTTCCATATGGGTGATCCTTTTGCCTATAGACGGACGGTGGAGAGTGAAATGCAGATTGATAACCGGGATTCCCGAGACCCGAATCAGGCTCCGAAACCCGATAAAGGAGACAGGTATATCCTCGCCGTTGCATTCATCGGTGTGATAATCGGCGGTATCGCTGGATTTTTCATATCGTTATACGGATTCGGCAGGCAGGCAGTTTTTCTCGGGGTTATCGCAGGTATTTTTGTCGGAGGAATTATCGGCGCATATGCCGGCGAACGTCTGAAACAGAAAAAACAAGAAAAGACGACAGTCGGGAAATGAATGCAGAAACGAATGAAACAATGGTAAAATGGTATCATCTTGGTGCTGTCGAATCACCGGGATATGCCTGCCTGTACAACAACCCATTCCAGTTCAGGCAGAGTGTTGAACGGGAAATGATGACTTCCGGTGGTCACGGCAACAGTAATGGCCCGCACCACGACCCACGAGATTCCTGGGTACTATTCGGGACGATAATCGGCGTCATCATTTGCTGTACAGCAGGTGCAATTATCGGCGGCATTCTTACAGGAGGACTGGGCGGTGTTTTCATCGGCATCGTCGTCGGTTTGCTTGCCGGAGGTTTCGTCGGTTCGTACCTTGGCGAACTGGTAAAAAGAAAAAAATCCACCAAATTAAAGAAAGTAAGCGAGGGAAAAACAGGCCGTCCTCAAGGCCCGTTCATACAGTAACACATGATAGAAATAGGCGTTAACCCGGTTGTTTTCGGTAATGTCAGATGGTACGGCGTTCTGGTAGCGTTAGCAATTGCTGCCCTTGTGCTGTGGGTCACCTGGCACGTGAAAAACGACAAACACCAGAGAGTATCGGTCGATACGGTTCTCATAGCAGCGATTGTCGGAATCCCGTCAGGCGTCATTGTCTCAAGACTGATTCACGTCATCGACCTTTGGGACTATTACTTCCGGAATCCGGGAGAAATCATCGGCGGCGAAGGATTAACCATCTGGGGAGCAATCATCGGTGCCACCCTCGGTATATGGGTTACCAGCAAGATAACGAAATTTAACTTTAACTATCTCTCGGACATTCTAGCTCCCGGTCTGATAATAGCCCAGGTAATCGGTCGAATCGGGTGTATTATCAACGGCTGCTGCTACGGTGAAGCATGTTCCCTCCCGTGGGCAATCATCTACACGCACCCGGAAACATTCGGACCGATGACCGTCGCGGTACACCCGACCCAGGTATACGAAATCATTTTCCTGGCCGTTTCCTTCGGTATCATTATGTTCCTCAGAGGACGGATAAAACCGGAAGGCTCCCTCTTTATGATATACATGGGACTCTACTCGATATGGAGAATCAGCCTGGGGTTCATGCGCGAAGGCACTGACTTCGCTCTGGGACTTCACCAGGCCCAGATAATCGGGATTATCACACTGCTCATCGTCATCCCGCTTTTAGTTACGAACACCCGATGGGGTAAACCGGATGAACCGGTCATGATTTATGATAATTCGCAGGATGAAGTCTCGCCTGAATCACCGGCAACGGCTGAAGAACGTGATGACGCCGACAATAATGTCGCCTGACATTGAGTAATATATCACTATTCGTTTATGAAAGCCGTCGTGTCTGCCTGACTCGAATGGACAAATACCAGTGGTTTTATGCTATTTCCCAAAGAGAGTAGCGCATGTTTATCACCTGTTAGGCATATTATTGTTACTATATATCACTTTTTCTGCCTATCTATTCGTAACCATAAACACTAATGACGGTAATTTTTACGACTTTTCACTGTTTTTCTTTGTATTGCTAGTAACTTTTTACGTTATAGATAAATTCTAAGTCGGGTAATTTCGGTATGTTTTGCCCCATTTCTATCTCACTATTCGCGTGACACATTCGAAAAGACTATCATAGTAAAACAATAAAGCATTTTTATCCACATTTTAGGGCATAATAAAGGGAAATATCTAAGATATTTCCCTTTAAAGCCTGATTTTCAAAAAAAGTGAGCTGTTATTTGTGACGGTTCAGGACTTGTATGTCCCAGGTTTTGTTATCATTGGCCAGAACCCCGCCGACTCCGCAGACACGAATGTCATCGCCTTGATTTGTCGCTGCGGACATTTCGTAAACATATTCGGCAATTGCCTTCGCAGTACTGCACGGATTTTCAATAACCGGTAACGTGCCCGCAACATCAAACGGCGCGGGTTTCTCCATATTGCCGGTATAGGTCGAAATCCCTGTCAGAGTGGCTTTCTTCGGTTCGATAACCCACGTGTTTGCCGGAGGGGTATCGGTAATGATACTCAAAATGAAAACGGGTCTATTCTCACCGTTTTTAAAGGTTATGACACCGGATATCCTTGGTGTATGGAGACTGTCCGGCTCGTACTGAGCACCAGTCATGAGAGCGGTCATCAGTCCGGGTTCCGGCTCGCCGAGGGTGTGAAACCGCAGGCGGTACGCTTCGAAAATTGCTTCGGTCTGAATGCCGTTCGTCACCGCAGCAATACCGTTCGTTTTATCCGTCTTGACAGCGGTATAGTGCCGTAACCAGTCGTACGGTTCGTTGCCGATAGGACCCATTATCAGGCCGTTTTCAGCAAAAGTCGCTTTCCGCTCGCGACTGGCCGGACTTCGGCCGGTAACGAGGTAGGCAAAGCAAGGGCGGTCTTTGTCTGTCAGTCCCAGAAAAATCTGTCTTCCGGGATAAGGGCCGTTTGGATTATTCACTGGTCATTCCTCCTAACACCATCATTTTGTTATGGGTTATTTCCCCGATTCGAAATCACAAATATTCAGTCGCAGCTTCGAATTACCATTCCACGTGTCTAATTCCAGATTATATACCAGATCGATTTTCCCACCTATCTCATTGACATATCCGCCAAGACCGAATCCGACGGCATCGAATGTTGCCTGGCCCTGTTTAACCTTCATCCGCAGGTGCGTTTTATCAGCGCCCATGGTATCGAACGCCAGGACATCTGCTCCCCGTGTCTGGAATACCGGAACCGGATTCCCCTGTCCGAACGGTGCCATTCTCTGAATGGTTTCGTAGGTCTCCCGGGTCAGTTCGGAGAATGTAACTTCGGTATCGATGTCTATCTTGGGACGAAGGTCGACACCCTTTAGTGCCGCATCAGCGATTTTTTCAAGCTCTGACCGCAGTTTTGAAAGGTCACCGGTACGGAGACTTAACCCGGCTGCTCGTGAATGCCCGCCGTAATGCGTCAGGAGATGACTGCATCGGTTTAAAGCATCGATGATGTTGAATTCAGGGATACTCCGACAACTTCCTCCGCAGTAGCGGTCACCGGAACGAATGACAATAACCGGGCGGTAAAATTCCTCAACGAGCCTGCCCGCGACGAGACCGACAATGCCGGCCGGGAAACTGGGGTCGCTGGCAATCAATACCGGAGATTCAAGCTGGTTTAAAACCTGCTGCCGGGCTTTTTCAAGTGTGACGGCCGTCAGCCGCTGACGCTCGGCATTCTTTGCTTCCAGCCACGCCGCCAGTTCACGGGCTTCCCGTGGAGAATCGGTCATCAGCAGACGGTAACTGTTCATGGCATCCTCAAGCCGCCCGGCGGCATTCAGCCGTGGAGCAATCGTCCAGGAGATGCTGGTACTGCTAAGGCAGGCCGTCTGAAGTGATGTCTGATTGATGATTTCCTGAATACCCAGTCGGGGTGCCCGGTTAAGATGTTCCAGTCCCTTTTTTACAAGGTACCGGTTTTCTCCAAGGAGCGGCACCATATCAGCAACCGTACCGAGCGCAACGAGATCAAAAACCTCTTCGAGCTTTTCTTCTTTTCCAAGACCTCGGAAGAGCGCCTGGAGTAGTTTCAGGGCAACCCCGACTCCTGCCAGTTCACGGGTCGGATAATCTGATTCCTTCAGCTTGGGATTGATAACCGCATTCGCCTGAGGTATCTCATTGGTCGGCTCGTGGTGGTCGGTGATAATGACGTCCATACCCATTTTCCGGGCTTCTTTCACTTCGGAAAAAGCGGTGATGCCGCAATCAACGGTAATGACCAGGCTGACTCCCTTGCTTCGCAGAGTTTTCAGCGCTTCTGTTTTCAGACCGTATCCTTCAGTGAGCCGGTTAGGTATATATGGTATCGCTTCGAAATCGAGTAATGATAATCCCTGAACGAGCAGCGCCGTCGCGGTAATCCCGTCGGCGTCGAAGTCGCCATATACAGCAATTTTCTCCTTCGATAACAGAGCCTGGTAAAGACGAGCTACTGCTTGATGGATTCCGGGAAGCAAATCAGGACTGGCAGCAAGGCGTTCGTCGGCTGTCAGAAACGATTCGATATCGGATGCTCCGGTAACACCCCGATTATAGAGAAGCCGGGTAACAAGCCGGGGTATCCCGTTGTTACCGAAATACTCTTCAGGAGGTGATGGAAGAAGATTCCATCGGCTGTGACTCAAGCCTACTCCCCTCTGTATTTCCGCAAAATCAACACCGAATTGTGACCGCCGAAACCGAAAGAATTCGACAGTGTGGTAGTGACTTCCGACGTACGGGCTTCGTTAGGGACATAATCAAGATCGCATTCCGGGTCCTTGTGTTCCTGGTTAATCGTCGGTGGAATAACACCATTCTGAATAACCATGGTGCATATGGAAGCTTCGATGGCACCCGAGGCGCCGATGAGATGCCCGGTCATCGATTTTGTCGAACTTATCGGAACCTTATATGCCCGGTCACCGAAAACAGCCTTGATTGCCATAGTTTCCACCCGGTCATTTGCGTGGGTGGAGGTTCCGTGAGCATTTATATAGTCAATATCGTCAGGGCCGATTCCTGCCTTTGTAAGAGCGAGTTTCATCGCCCGAATAGCGCCGTCACCGGTCTCATGGGGAGCAGTGATGTGAAAAGCATCCCCGCTGGCGCCGTAAGCAATGATTTCCGCCAGAATGTTGGCATTACGGCTTAACGCATGCTCGAGTGTTTCGAGAATGAGAGCACAGGCACCTTCGCCGATGATAAAACCATCCCGTTCAGCATCGAAAGGACGGGATGCTTTCTCCGGAGTTTCGTTCCTGGTCGAAAGCGCCTTCAGGGCATTGAACGCCGAAATGCCGATTGGGTTGATGATTGCTTCGCTGCCACCGGCAATAGCTGCCTGAGCATCGCCTCTCCTCAGCAGTTCGTAAGCAACACCGATAGCGTCCGAACTGCTTGAACAAGCCGACGTCGTACAGAGATTGACACCCTTGATACCAAGTGTGATAGAAACCTGTGCAGCAGCCATATCGGAAATCATCATCGGAATCAGAAACGGACTGACACGACTGGGACCGTTTTCGACAAGTACCTTTGTCTGCTCGTAGAGCGTTGTCAAACCGCCGATACCACTTCCCATGATGATGCCCACCTGATCGTCGTTACCGGCATCGATGTGTATCCCCGACCGTTCGACCGCCTGCAGACTGGCGGCAACCGATAGCTGGGAAAACCGGTCCATTCGCCGCGACGCTTTCCGGTCGATATACGTATTCGGTTCGAATCCCTTGACCTCAGCCGCTATTTTTGTTTCATAATTACTGGCATCGAATAAAGTAATCTCACCGATGCCGGATTTTCCGGCGATGAGGTTCTGCCAGGTTGTATCGATATCATGTCCGAGGGGAGAAAAACAGCCTATTCCGGTGATGACAACTCTTTTAAACGGGTTGTTATCCACAAAAAGCCTCCTGATTTGCGAGTACAAATTTACGCCAAGTATAATGGATTTTATAGGATACCGTCAATGTAACAGATTTATTACAGATTCGTTTATGTACATAGTGACCGGAGATGAAATAACAGTATGAAGATATTTCTCGATACCCTCGGATGCAAGCTGAACCAGGCTGAAACGGAATTACTGTCCGCTTCCTTTTCGCAGGCAGGCCATGAAATAGTCGATTCGATTATTGATGCTCAGCTGTACATCCTGAATACATGCACGGTAACGCAGACGGCCGATGCGAAATCAAGACAGCTCATCAGAAAGGTGCACCGGATGAATCCCGATGCCATCATTGTCGTCACCGGCTGCTATGCTGAACGTGAGGCTGAATCCCTCAGAAAAATCGACGGCGTCAGGGTGGTTATAGGAAACAAGAACAAACTCAACCTGCTCGGACTGCTGGCAGTGACAGGAATGATGGAGAAGGGAAACGAGGACCACACATCCGGATTTTCGTCAAGAACCCGGTCATTTATCCGAATACAGGACGGCTGCCGTCAATTCTGTACCTACTGTATCGTACCGTTTGTCAGAAAAACCGAAATCAGTGTTTCTCCGAAGCAGGTAATCGATTATGTAAATAATCGAGCAGCTTCAGAAATTAAGGAAATCGTCTTGACCGGTACCGAAGTTGGTTCGTACCGCAGCGAAGACCTGCAATTGACCGGCCTCCTGAAAAGAATCCTCGAAGAAACATCTGTCGAAAGAATCAGGTTGTCTTCTTTGCAGCCGGACGAGATAACTCCCGACCTAATCAATCTCTGGAAGAACGAGCGACTGTGCCCCCACTTCCACATTTCGCTTCAGAGCGGCAGCGACGCAGTACTCAAGAATATGAACCGTCGCTATACATCGGAAGAGTTTCTCAAAGCAACCAGTTTCCTCATATCATCTATCCCGAACGTTGCCATTACTACCGACGTCATCGCCGGTTTTCCGGGAGAGGCCGATGAAGACTTCGAACAAACATGTGAGGTATGCCGGAAAGCAGGTTTTGCCCGGATACATCTGTTCCCCTACTCGAAACGACCGGGAACGGCGGCAGCAAAGATGTCTGGCCAGGTCAATGATGGCATCATAACGCAGCGTAGTAAAAAATTAGGCCTTATTGCAGCCGAATGTGCCGAATCATTCAGGAAGAAGTTCATCGGAAGCAGAATGGTCGTTCTGTGGGAACAGAAATCCGGTCGGTTGTGGTCGGGATACACCGGCAATTACATCAGAGTTTATGTCAATTCAGATAATGACGTGAAGAATTGCATCTCAACAGTAACTCTGGCCAGTGTGTATAAAGACGGAATGAAGGGAAAAATATCCTGACCGTCCTTGTCAAACCTCCCGATTGCGCCGAATCCTGCCGGGAACAGCGTGTTCGCACGGAACGCCGGTCTGACAGAGCCCGCATCCGGCAATGCTCGCTTCGAGGTCATACTCACCGCTCTGAGAGACCTTGAAGTATCCGATTTCCTCCAGATAACGGCTGCACTTAATCTTATCGTGCCCTTTTTCGGATATGGCACCGGCCGGGCATCGGGCGATACATTTACCGCAACTGCCGTCGAAGTAGAACAGACAGTTTTCATAAGGTGACTGCGCTGTTCTCTTCGTTACCGGTAGCGGCATGTCGGTAACAACGCTGCCGCAACGGTGAGCGATACCTTTTTCCGATATAAAACCATCTGAAAGGCTGAATGTACCCTGCCCGGCAGCAAAAGCGATGTGACGTTCCGACCAGTTCGAGTACGGTCCGTTCTCGTTCGACGCCATTTTCAGCAGCGAAGACGATGCCGGCGCGACTGCCATGTA
>CAYSQK010000056.1:0-9470 GCA_964433075.1 uncultured Dehalococcoidales bacterium | reverse complement strand
GTATAGATGCCGCAGCCAATCATGGCAAAGAGGCCGACGGTTGATGATGTCGATACGACATGACCGCCCTCTCCATGGGCGAGGATGCGGGGGAGAATCGTCACGACGCCGTTGATGACGCCGCCGACGTTGACATTCATGCTGTAGTCCCAGTCCTTGAACGTGGAGGTGACGCAGGAACCGCCGGAACCGACACCGGCGTTGTTGACGAGGACGTGTATTTTCCCGAATACTTTTTCCGCCTCATCGGCGGCTGCCTTATAGGCTTCACGGTCGGTGACATTCAGTTTAATAGTGTGGATACAATCGGCCGTACCGTTCGCTTTGAACCAGGCGGCTGCTTCATCAAGAGCATCCTGGCGCATGTCGACAATGACGACTTTCATGCCGTATTTTACAAAGACCTTCGAAATGCCGAGGCCGATGCCGCTGGCTCCTCCGGTAACGAATGCTGTTTTACCTTTTACATCTAACATTGCTGTTCTCCTGCTTTTTATACGCCGCATGAGCCGTCGGCACATTTCAGGCCGGCCGGCATACGGAGCGGTTTTTCATCAAGGGTAATACCTTTTGCCGGAATCCATTTATCTATTCCGGTGACGGCATAGTTACGGTAATCCGTGCTTTGCCAGATGGGGTTCGTTTCTCCGCCGACAACGACGAAGTTAAGGCCTTCCGGTTTCAGCCACGGTGATTCGGCTTTCCCACATATCCATTCACTGAGTTCTTCGAGGGTCTGGAATCCATCATTCTTAATCGCCATGGCGGCGAGAGGGTCGAGTACGAAGGAATACGTTCCCATACCGCCCATTGCCTTGATTCTATCAAGAATACCCTGACCGGTACCCATTCCCAGTGTCATGGCGTTCCAACCCCGGAAGATACTGACGGTGCTTTCCTCCGGTTTATAGCCTTTGCGGACGTGGAAAGGCTCGAAGACGCTGCGCTCTTCGTTTTCACCGCAGCACTGGTTGGTGAAACTGAGGCCGTTGCCGATGGTTGCCATGAAGGTATCGCCGACCCGGGCATCACCGAAGTTGATTGTCATCAATGTCCAGGCGCGGCCAATGACTGCATTCGAGTAATTGAACGGTCCGAGGGCGGCACCGCCGCAGTTCATACCTATACTATTCCGGACCGGGCCGTTAACCATGACCATGCTGCCGTATGAGCCGGTCGAGCTGGGCATGTTGGGATGTTTCGTTTCGGCAATGGCGAGGATAACCGGCAGGTGTTCCGGCCGGGCTCCGGCCATGACGGCGCAAACGGCAACCTTTTCGACGGTATACGAGTTCATTTCCTCATGGGTTGTGACTGTCATCATGCCGACTTCTTCCTGCGGGTCATGGTCGGTACCGGTCAGCATTTCAGCAACCCGTTCTTCGGTGGGGAGAATAATGGGCAGACCGTCTGTCCAGCCGTTTTCAAGGAAAAACCGGTGCAGATTTGTTTCGGTATCAGGTTCGAGGAGGCGGGGCCGTTTTTCTCTTTTGGGGATAACCGGATTCTTTTCTGCACCGCTCAGTGGGTTAGTGAGCGCTTTGACGATTTCTTTCATCAGGGGGACACCGGTAACAGGGTCGTCTCCCCAGACGTAATTATGGAGGGTTTCCTGCGAAACCCAGGCGACCGGGTAAGGCGGGAAAGACCACCGCAGGGGCATACCGTGGGAACGGCCGTCACGGAGGACGTAGTCGGCAAACCGCGATGTGACGATCGGTGCGGTGGGTACATCGTAATCACCTTCGAGTGTCCGGGCGAATTCAGCGAGACTCGCTGAACAGCCGTCTCAGCCGCCGACGCCGAGAACAACGGCGTCCGCTTCTTTTTTGCAGAGAACCCAGGTTTCGGGGTCGTCGGCGAAGGTATTTCCTGCTTTAACGTGGAGAACGGTTTTCACGGAAGGCATGTTTTCGGAAAACCACTTTTGCATTTCCTGAAGGAATTCGTTGGCGCCGGCGAAGCCGGTATCGACGAGGTAAACAGTCTTGTTTTCAAGAGTGTCAAGCCGGGGAGCCATTCTTCTCGGCAGGTCGTCAATCGAAATGACCGGCTGCGTTTTCGGGTCGAAAATAGACATCATTTCCGAGCCTGGTTCACCTCTCCTTCCGAACTTGCCGGTTGGTTGCCCCCGCGGGTCGAGTACGGTTATTTTTTCGTCCATTGCACAGCTCTCCTTTCTTTGTTGTGGTATTTTTACAGGATGAAACGGGGGGTATTCTGAGTACCGTGTATTATAACACTTGAATGACCGGCAGTTCCAAAAACCTGTATTGATACCTGTAAGAATATAATCTGAGCGGGTAACCTGTCTTTGACAGTTTCAGGATGGCAAGGTACACTGTCTATGCTCCCCGAATTATCCGTGAAGAGGAGGCAGGCTGATGGCAGCTTTCGATGATGATGTAAAACGAATACTTCCTATGACGAGAGAGTACGTCGACGATGTCCTGGCTGTTTACGAAAAGTTACGGTCAGTGAAATCCGTTAATACGAAATTCAGCAGAAGGAAACCGGACGAACCCGAGTTGACCGGTGAACAGATGATTGCGGCAGGACTCGGCAGTGAGTACGACATGAGTTTTGTTTACGAGATAAATTCAACGGTGGTCGGCTTTGTGTGGGGACGGCTTGCTTATGTTGGGATGCCGGTACAACTGGTCGGATTCATCCACATGGTAATCGTTGACCCTGACCTGCAGCGCAAAGGAATTGCGAGGGAACTGCTCGATACCGTTTCGCGGAAGTGCGGTGAACGCGGCGTTCATACGCTGCGAACTGTCGTTGGAGAACGGGACTGGGAGCTGGGCACATTTTTCAATGAAGCCGGGTTCGAAAACAGCGGACTCGTCATCTATACCCGGACAACACTCTAGTCTTCCGTTAATCATTGATTAACATCAAACCTGATACCTGAAAAGGTGTCAGGTTTTTTCGTTATTCCATTTCAGTCACGTAACAGGAACGATATTCATACGTTACTATTCATGAAATACTCAGTTGGAACTGGTAAAATACAGTTAACCTTTGGTTCCGAAACCGGGGTTTGACATGAGTGAAAACGAAATAATACAGGTGAGCAGATGAAACGTTTCCGATATACCGTTATTGTGTTATTAACCATGGTAGTGACTTTATCTTCCTGCGATTTCGATGTCGAGGAATTTGTCACATCCTTCTCTCCGAGCGAGGAAACGGCGGAACCGGGAATTGAGTACGGCGAGCCGATTATCCCTGAGCAGGAGCCGGTTATTCCGGTAACGGGTGGGAATTCGACTGATAATCTCAGCGTCTATTTCATCGATGTCGGTCAGGGCGACTGCATACTGATCGATCACGGAGAAACCGAAGTTCTCATCGATGGCGGTGACCGCAGCCCGGGAGTTGTCGACGCTCTGGCGCCATACGTCGACGGGAACATTGATATCATGGTCGCGACGCACGTTCATGCCGACCATATCGGCGGGCTCATCGATGTTCTCAGGGAATATGAAGTCGGCGAAATCTGGCACAGCGGAGAAACGGCCGCTTCAGTGACCTATAACAATTTTACGGCACTGGTTGATACAGAAAATGCGACGGTATGTATCGGGCGTGTGGGAGATGTCATACGTGCCGGAGATTTGTCATTTCTCGTGGTGAGCCCGGTCGATGATGCCGGTTCGACGAACAATGACAGCCTCGTTCTGCTGCTGACATACGGGACAGTCGATTTCCTCTTTACCGGCGACGCTGAAATCGAGGCTGAAGAAGCGATGCTGGCATCATCGGTGATTGACCTTATCGATATCGATATCCTGAAAGTCGGTCACCATGCCTCAAGGACTGCTTCATCACCGGCATTTATCGATGTTATCAAACCGGAAGTCTGCATCTATATGGCAAAGACGGGAAATACGTACGGACACCCCCATGCAGAAACGATTACGACGCTCACCGCTGCCGGAGCATCGATATACGGGACGGATGTTTCAGGTACAATCGTCGTTACCACCGACGGAACGACGTATACCGTGGTGCCTTCGAGGGTGAATTTGAATTAACCGAACAGCCGCTCATAGACCAGGCCCGACAGGATTCGGAATACCGATTGCGATTCGGTTTCGGTTTTCTCTTTGGGAGGGAAGGTTGCTTCGAATTTTTCAAACGCTTTTTCATCAATGTGGCACGCATCACTGTCGACATATTTACCGCTGATGTTTTGTAAAGCTCCCGGGGCAAGTTCCGCACCCATGAGACCAAAGGCATATTTACCTTGATAAAGACAGCCGTCGTGTATGGTTTCAGAGGGAAACCGTGCTTTCCCGAGTAAAACTGAGATAAGCTGAAGGAAACACAGGTAACTGCATGCAACTCTGTGCAACTCCATACAAACATGCCGAAACTCCGGTATTCAGGTTTGCTCAGCGTCAGTCAGTATACTAAAATAGATATGAGAGCAGTTCTTAGCTTTCATATCATTAACTACATAGTTTATTCTTTCATTTTCTTCAAATTTCGTGTCTTTGACAATAATGTGGAGGTATGCATATGCGTGTACTGAAAACGATTGCCAAAGGTGCGGCGACGATTTTTTCTGGCTGCGCCTGGTAAAGAAACTCTGTATCGATCCCGGTACTATCATTCGTTAACGAGCGCAGCCCTGCAATCATCACAACAGTTTTCCTTGTTGTCTCTCTCTATATGTGCTTCGAGCGTGAGCAGCAAATTCAATACGAGATTGTGTGCAGAGAGCATGTAATCATTCATTTCACGAAGAAGACCGTTCAGATGATGAGAAACAATACCCGGTGTAATGACACGGCTTTTTGTCAGCAAAATTTATACGTACAAGCAGGATAAGAGTATATGAACATAATACAGGTAAGAAAACAACTGGAGCTTATGCAATCACAGGCCGAAAAAGAACTGGGGATAATTTCGACGGTTGAGGAATACAATTCCGGACAGGGTTATCGAAGCTCCAGGGACAGCAGGGAAGATACCGCCGTGATGACGGTCAATCTCGAAAAAAGAACAGCTCTCCAAAATCAAAAAATAACGCTGCTTGGAGAAATAAACCATGCACTGCAAAAGCTGGAAGGCGGCTCCTACGGTGTTTGCGATCATTGCAGTCAACCAATCGAAAAAAAACGTCTCGAAGCGCTGCCTTACGCTTCTCTATGCGTACGATGCAAAGCTGCAGGGGCAAGGAAAAACATGAGTAGTGTATCAGGGTTCTGACGATAATAATCAAGGTTTCATGAATAAAAAACGATAAAGACAGGAGGTTTATCAGTGGGTAAAGAGCACAAGATGAAGGAAGCTCAAAAAAAATCTGCCAAGAAGACGGCAACATACTTGAAAAAGGGACCAAAACAATAACGGGGAAACCGGCAGTACAGAGTAAGGAACCTTCGGTGAGAAAAAGTACAACATTGAAAGCGTGCATGATATGAACGTCGAAACCATAGAAAAAAGAACCAATCGTTCGGTCTCCGGAGGAGAAGACATCACTGAAGGAGAAAAATTACTCTACGAACTGGCAGCACAGGTACCAGACGGTGAGGTTATTGTTGAATTCAGAACCGGCGAAAAAGAAAGTACATTCCACCTGGCAGAAGGTTCTCTTGCCGGTAACGGGTGCCCGGTATATGCAATCGAGTATCGTTCAGCCGATGAAGACGAAGAAGAGGGTGCCAGCAGCGTCAGGAGGGTGCCTGCAAATGGAGAAAATTCTACCATTGTCAATGTCTCATATGCTGACTCGGCTGATTCAGTAAAGCGGTGGCGAAAGAAAATAGGCCTGCTGGTACTGCACCTGCCGGCAGATTACGACGATGCCAGACGGGTATTTATGGAATGGAACCGGCATTTATCAGAGCATGCCAGGGTTGTCATTTATCATGGTGAGCAACCAGAACTGATCCGATTGCTGGAGGATTGTCTGGGCAACCTCGGTGATTTCACGACTGAACTGCGTACCAGGACACTGGCGGTTATCCGTGTGGATGAATGTACCCACCACTGGATAATCAATTCCCGTGAAATCGGTGTCTGCCGATTGTGCGGCAGAGTACGCAACTTTAAAAAAATCATGAAAGAAGCCAATTCGGCAGGGATGCGACAGAGGAGAGCTGCCACTTCATCCCGAAAGAAAAAGAAAGCGGCTTCCAGCAATTAAGAAAACGAATATAGAAGAAAGGATACAAGCAGAGCAATCGTTTTTCACGATATGGAAGCGGCTGTTCTACCAGAGTGATGATACATGATGATATACCGTGGTGCTCCTGCTGCGGCGAATGCTGCAGCGGAGAGCATCAATGGGGAGTAATACTGTTACCGGGTGATTATGAACGATGGTGTGAAGAAGGACGGGACGACATTCTCAAATATATTGAAACTTCAGCGCGTGGATTCAGACGTGCGATTATCTGGAAAAATCCTGATACCGATGAATATTTCGACCGGTGCCCGTTTCTTAGTACGGATGATGACGGCAAGCGTGTTTGCCGTATTCAGGATACAAAACCGGCGATTTGCGGGATGTTCTGGTGTGCCCAGGCGTACGGAGCGGGTGACAGAGGCGTTCCTTTTAAAACAGTAAACGGCTGGTCACAAGCGGCCAGAGAGAGCGGGTATATGGGTTGATACAAACACCGACACCCATGAGCGACAGAGAGGAAGGATGGATGGGAATGCAGAAAGGTACATGGTGTCCGTATTCGGAGCGATTGATGAAAAAGCAGGACTCGTGCCGGGGAAAAGACTGTTTGGATTGCGCTATACGCCACAGATATGGAATGAGAAAGAGCCTTTTTGCCGCCGGTCGTCCTTTCCGTCGTGAAGTCGTATCGCCCTGCTGGTGGAGAGGTAATCGAATGGAGAGAATAGGCCGAGGTATACATAACACAACAAGGAGTAACTGGTAATGAAAAGTAAATCTACAGCACAGAGAGAACTGGAACGGAGAATGGAGAAAAAAGCTCTCAAGCAGACGGTAAAAAAGAAAGCGAAGGTCGGCGGTAGAAAAGTGAAATAGACACTTGCACTTAAACGCTGATTATAGCAAAATTACAGGCACAATATGAGAGGGATACCATAATTCCCTCTTATTTTTTCATCTAATTGTCTAGAAAACAAGTAAACCAGGAGAACGTATAACAGGTGCAATGTTCAAGTTTCTGAAACCAAAACCTACCATATCAGAAAAGGATATCGCTCGAGGATTGCGCTGGTTAACCTTCGATGGAATGGTTTCTCAAGGATTTAACAGCATTACCACCTCCGGGATTCTTGCTGCTTATGCTCTCGCGCTTGGAGCGAATGTTTCACAAATCGGAATCATGGCGGCTATTCCTTTCCTCATGCAGACATTTCAATCATTGACGATTTTCCTCGTCGAGAAGATACGGAAACGTAAACTAATAGCCGTTCTCTCTTTTACTTCCGCTCAGCTTGTCTGGATACCGGTTGCACTTATCCCTTTCATGCTCAAGACACCCGGCACTGAAGCTGTTTTGCTTTTACTCGGGTTGCTTGTGGTCAACGGTCTCTTCCGGTCAGTCACGACATCGTCCTGGAACAGCTGGATTCGCGATCTGGTTCCGCAGAAGATACTGGGAAGGTTCTTCTCGAGGAGAATGGCACTGGCGGCTTTTGTCGGGGCTGTGTTCAGTCTTGGCGCAGCATTCTTCGTCGATTACTGGCCGGGGACAACACAGGGAGAAAACAACATATTACCATACACGTATGTTCTTCTCTTTGGTGTTATCTTTCTGGGGTTGTTAAGTCCGGTGTTCATGTCGCTGATGCCAGAACCGATGATGCAACCGGCGGACAAAGGCGGCTTCTCGCTTCGAGAAAGGCTCGTCAGTCCTTTACGTGATACAAATTTTAAGAAGCTTATTTTATTCCTGCTGTTTTGGTGTTTAGCTTTAAACCTGGCAACGCCCTTTTTTACCGTGTATATGCTAACGCGGCTGGAACTACCGCTTTCATGGGCAATCGGTTTAAGTATTGTCAGCCAGGTATTTAATATTCCCTTTCTCAAGGTGTGGGGAAAGGTAACCGACCGTTTCGGAAACAAGGTAGTTCTTTCGATGTGTGCCTCACTCTACCTTCTGGTTATCCTGGGGTGGTTGTTTACGGGCATGCCGGGAAGGTATTTTTTGACCATGCCGTTACTGATTGCCCTTCACGCATTTGCAGGAATCGCGATGGCGGGCGTGAACTTATCAGTCGGCACGATCGGTCTCAAACTGGCTCCATCCGGTGAGTCGGTCTCCTACCTTGCCAGTGTTTCGATGGCGACAAATATCGGTACGGGTGTCGGACCGCTTCTCGGCGGTATAATTGCTTCATTTTTCGATTCCCGATTCATGCATCTGACGTTTACCTGGATTGATAATGCAGGCACGACCGGTTTCCCGGTCATGATACTTAACGGGATTGACTTTCTATTCGTTATCGCACTGATTATCGGTCTGGCAACGCTTGGTCTGTTGACGACGTTCCGTGAAGAAGGCGAAGTCGACAGTGATATTGTTCTTCATTCATTGCTCAATCCGTCGCATGAAATTGCCCAGTCAATGAGTTCGGTACCGGAAATGAGCTTTTTCAGTGATTTTCCCTTCAGTTACCTGAAGCGTATCAAGGTTCCCGGCCTGGATGTTGCTCTGGGAGTGACCGTTTTTCAGATTGCAGAGATATCGAGGCTGGCAGCGACTACCGCCATGCGCGGCAGAAAACTGACGAGGCGGTTGACGGGGTTACTGATGAGAGATATCGGTGGATTAACGAATTCGGCAGATGAGATGAAGAAACACGGTGTGGAAATTTCACGTCAGGCGGCACGTGGAGCGATGCACGTTCTCGAGGGACAACCGGCTGATGTCGAACAGGTGGAAGGTGAGATTGTATCGAGTGTCATTCGGGCTGTTACCAGTGCCGGTGTTGACCCTGAAGATGCTGTTCTCGGTGTCAGCAGGGGTATCATCGAAGGCGCTTCTGAATTGAGTTCCGATGTCGGCAGCGCAGCCCGAACGACGATGGAAGCGGTTGCGGCTATTTCGAAACAAGTCAACATTTCCGAAGAAGCAGCACGTGCCAAAGCTATTGAAGGAACGCTCCAGGCTTCAGAGGCACTCGATAAGGAAACCGCTGCAAAGGTGAAACTATCCTTACCGGCTCAGGATCTGATTATGTCCGAGAAAGAAAAAGGACCGGTCATTCCGATTTAGTGACGCCGATACGGTAGGTACCGAGGCGGACCCGGAGTGCATGAGCGTTTCCTGTCAGGCTGTCCAAGAGTGCCCAGAACTGTTTACTGTGATTTTTGATTTTCGTGTGGGCAAGTTCGTGGAGAAGGACGTAATCGATAAGGTCATCCGGCAGCCGAACGAGCTGCATATTCAGACTGATGTTGTTATGAAATGAACAGCTAGATCGGAAGAGCACACGTCTGAACTCCAGTCACGAGATTCCATCTC
>CAYSQK010000055.1:5807-9705 GCA_964433075.1 uncultured Dehalococcoidales bacterium | reverse complement strand
GAGATAATGAGCGGTGACTGGAGTTCAGACGTGTGCTCTTCCGATCTTACCAGTATTTTCGCCATTGTATCCCGCCCTTTTCACGTCCATAGTAACACAGGAGTACCCTCAGACAAATAAGCCTGTATACCTCCCAGTGGTTCACCTTCTCTCCCCTCTGTTACGGTGTCGTTCGTGACGGGGCTTCCATGCCGTAAGGCCGGACATCGGTCATGATGAACGGACGGTCGACCTTCGTTATGGTCAGCGGATTATGAGGAAGACCTCCGGGAACGAGCACCGCCGTCGGCCGGGTTATTGTGTGAAGCTCCATTTCTTTACCGAGGGCAATTTCCGCCTCTCCGTGAAGCTGAGTGATATCGTTCAGGTCCGTCCCCATGAAAATAAGAATTTCCGGGTTTTTATGAACGTGCGGCTTGTCCGGTATCGGGCCGAAGCGGTAGGGCGCTTTTTTGAGGGTTTCGCACATGATAATAAAGTCGAACCCGGTATCCCTTCCGTTGATGACACCGAGAGCGCCGCCGGAGTCATCCGGATTCAATTCGCCGTAACTCCAGGGGCCTTTGCGGATGAAGGGTACCTGAATGAACTGTTTCCGGTACTTCGCATCGAAGCCGGCGAGCGGTTTATTCTGGAACCGGGCTTTTGTTGCCTCGATAGGCGTCTCCGCATATTGTTTCGTCACCGAAACGGTCATGAACATAATCCGGTTGTCCATTTTCCGGATTTCCGCCGGCATGTGCGGCATCCCGGCCGGAATCCCGACGGCCGTCGAGCAGTTCACCATGTATTTTTCATTCTCCTCACCGAGGTATAACTCGATTTCGGCGCCGAGGTCGCTCATGTCATCAGGATTGGCACTGAAGAAATAGAGAATCTGGTTAAAGTCGTGTTTATGCGGAATGTGCGGTTCAGAACCGATTTTCCCTGCACACCAGAGCGTGCCGTATTCGATGACAGCGTCGATACCCAGAAAATCGCTGTCCATCGTTACCTTCTGCCGCAGCGAGCCGTACCCGTCATCGACGAACGTTAAAGGCCTGACATAGTTATCGTACTTTCCCATGCTGACATTCTCCTTCCTCTATTTCCGGAAACCCTGTTCATCATCCGGTTTCAGTGATTATATGAAAAGATACGGCAGAATAGCAACAATCAAATAATAGCCTTTTCAGCCGGTTTGATTGTATAGTAAGAACTGATATGAAAAAACAGTACCTGATACTGGCAATCGGGGTTGTCGCCGTATCGTTGGCGGTGATTTTCATCCGCCTGGCGGAAGCTCCGCCGCTGGTCATCGCTGCCTGGCGGATGAGCCTGGCTGCTCTCATCATGATTCCCCTGGCAATGTTCCATTCACGGGAGGAGTTCTCCCGCCTGTCCGGCACTGATATCGGCCTCTCCCTGACAGCCGGACTGTTCCTGGCGCTCCATTTCGGCCTCTGGACCGCTTCCCTCAGTTACACAACGGTCGCGACCTCAGTCATCCTCGTCACCGCCAATCCCATTTTTGTCTCAATCGCTTCTTACCTGCTCTTCAAGGAACGCATCACCCGGAAAATCCTGACCGGCATCATTGTTTCTTTCGCCGGAACGGTGGTCATCGGTTACAGCAACTGGAGCCTCGGACCGAGTCCGCTCACCGGTGCAGGCCTGGCGCTGCTGGGGGCTTTCACCATCGCCGTTTACCTGCTCATCGGCCGCAGGCTCCGGCGGCACATCGGGCTCCTCACCTACTCATCGCTGACATTCGGTTCAGCCGCCCTGTTCCTGCTCGGAACTGTCTTCATTTCCGGACAAAGCTTGTCCGGGTACCCGTCATCCACGTACCTCATGTTTATCTTGCTCGCCCTGGTGCCGCAACTCATCGGACATACCTCGCTGAACCAGGCACTGAAATACCTGCCGGCAACGATGATAACCATCGCCATCCTCGGAGAACCCGTTATTTCGTCTGCACTGGCATACCTGATACTCGGTGAACCCCCGGCCGTCATCGAAATCATCGGCGGCATCCTTATCCTGGGAGGGATATTCCTGGCCTTCAGGAACACCGGTTCCTCCCTCCGGTAAGCGTATCAAAATCGGCTCATTTCAGTTCCAATACGAGACAATATCGATTTCCCATGCTACAATAGTGTACCCGTGTATGAAAAAAGCTGAGAAAATCGATCCGGCACTGGTTCAGTCTCATAAAGACCACCGGAAACGACTGCGAGAACGGTTCAACAAGTCGGGGCTGGCCGGTTTCCATGATTATGAAATCATCGAACTCCTCCTCACGCTCGGCACACCGCAGGGCGATGTGAAAGTGCCGGCAAAGGAGGCTATTGCACGGTTCAAAACCCTGCGGGGAGTCCTCGAAGCTCCGCTCGAAGAACTCCGCCGGATTAAGGGCATCGGACCGATTAACTCAATCGCGATACGGATAGTGCAGGAAGCCGCCAGGGAGTTCCTCAAAGAGAAGCTCCCCGAAAAGCCGGTGAACACGTCTGCCGACGATATTCTGCGTTACCTGTACCACTCGATGCGCGACCTGAAAAAAGAGGTTTTCAAGGTACTGTTCCTGAACAGCCGCAACCAGATTATCGAAACCGAAGACATGTTCGAAGGCACCGTCAATTCGAGCGCCGTCTCACCCCGGGAAGTGGTAGAGGGAGCCCTGAAGCATAATGCCGTATCGGTTATCTTCGCCCACAACCATCCTTCGGGAAGCCCTGAACCCAGTAAAGCCGACAAGGATATCACGAGAGACCTTGTCTATGCCGTCGCTCTCGTCAACATCAAGGTACTCGACCACCTCGTCATCGGCGATAATCAATACTACAGCTTTGCCGGCCACGGCATGATAGAAGAATTCGAACTGGATTTTCTCAGAATGAAGCGTTCTATGGAAACCACCAGAGGAAAAGCTGAAATTTCATCCGGCGGACTCCCCTGGGCAAAGGAACAGGAACAAAAAGAGACGTTTTAATGACGCGTTGAGTTACTCTCCCCGGTAACCCGGATAGACTCGAGAGCCAGCAACCGCCGTTTCATTGCCAGACCGGAGGAAAATCCGCCGATAGTGCCGTCACCGGCAATTACCCGGTGACAGGGAACGATTACCGGGAAGGGATTCCTCCCGAGCGCATTCCCGGCAGCACGGGACGCCCGCGGGTTTTTTGCCTGTGCTGCCACCCATCCGTAACTCCGGCTCTCGCCGTAGGGAATCCGCCTGGCAGCCTGCCAGACCCGCCGCTGAAAATCCGTCGCTCCGGAAAAGTCGAGTTTGACATCGAAGGCGACGCGCTCACCTTTGAAGTACCGTTTCAAAAGGTCAATGAGTTCCGGCATCAGATTTTCCGAAGGCGAGCTTCCCCGGATGACCCTGTCAATCTGACTGAGAGCGTCTTGTTCGGAATCACACGGCAGCGCCACCGCTGCCAGCCCGTTACCGGCGGCGGCAATCGCCATGATGCCGAAAGCCGTTTCAAATGTCCGGTACTCCAATGGTTAATCCTCCCGGTACGGCAGGAGACGAGGCGTTTCTCCGGTCAGGTCAAGGAAAACGTCGCTCCCCTCTGCTTCCGAAATCTGCGATATAAGCGCTTCCAGTTGTTCTTCGGACCAGTCCGGCAACACCTCCGGCGCTTCTCCCGTAAGCCAGAGCTTTCTGGTCCGGTATCCCAGCTTTTGTTCAATCTGTCCTGTCAATCGGCCGGCAGATTCTCCGGCCAGGATAACGACGTGTTTTCGCCGAATCGATTTCTCCGCTCCGAGGTTCTGGTCTTCTCTGAGAAGCCTCCAGTGATAGAAGAGGGTCGGAATCGCCGAGAACAGAACCGCCAGACCCCAGATAATGCTTTGCAGATCGGAAGAGCACACCGTCTGAACTCCAGTCACCGCTCATTATCGC
>CAYSQK010000055.1:0-5797 GCA_964433075.1 uncultured Dehalococcoidales bacterium | reverse complement strand
GTAGCTTAGATTTTTATAAGTGTGTCGGTATTGCCGAGAACTTAAGCGCCAGACTGTTGATGATGCTTTGCAGCGTGCCGCTTTCGAAGGTTCCCTGGAGAATACCGTTCACAATCTGGCCGATAATGATGATGAGCGAAGTAACGGCGGCAATGATGCTGATGCCCAGAACCGAATAGAGAAAGACGCGCCGGGAGGTCGTACTGCGTTCGCTCACACCGCCCTCACTGGTTGAAGATACTACCTTTCTCCAGAAATAAATCCAGACCGGGGCTCCGGTGAGCAGCAACGCCAGGGTTAGGCTCAACTGACCGGTCCACCACCCGGCATCGAACACCATCCGGCTGCTCACAGAATCAATTATCAACCCAAGTAAAAGCCCGAAAAGGTAGACAATCCCTGTCAGCATCGTACCGAGGCCGATAAACGACATCAGGTAATAGTACACCCTCCGCGGCGAGTGCCTGTCAGGTGTCTGCCGCCCGGCTTCCTCGTCGATTGTTTTCCGATGGTATATCCATATCCCGGCTGCCGTCAGCACGGTCGGGATTGTCCAGCAGAGAAACCGGAAATCGGCTTCAGCCGGATGTTGAAAAGCGAAACTGAGAATCCGGTACAGGGTGAGGCTGACTGCAACCAGCCCCGTCACTACACTGCCGGTAACCGCCGGCAGGTACAAGTATACCTGGCGGAGCGTCGAAGCCGCGTCATTGTTCGCCAGCTTGAACCAGAAATACCACCAGGCAAAACCACCGACAACCATCCGGCTCAACGGTGAACCGGCGATAACACTCCAGTTGCCGCTCTCAATCGTATAGCTCCCCCATATGGGAAGAGCGAGAAAAGAATCATTAATCAACGTGACACTGTTGACAGCCAGCATCACCAGTCCGAAACCCGCAAGGATATAGAGATACCACCGCCGGAGTGTCCTGGCAGCGGGTGAAGGCTGCCCTTCCCTGTTCTCAATGCGCGAATGGTACAGCCATAAACAGGCGGTCACAACCAGGGTTGCAAGGGCTGAAGAAAGGGCACCGCCAGGGATATCCCATGAAAAAACGCTTCGAATGAGAGTCGCCAGACTGCTCAGCCCATTCAGGGCAGATACGGTAAGAATCAGGTTGAGGGAAAGCTTGCGAATGACGGAACCTGTTTCCAGCGGGTTCCCGTCAGTCGCCCGGCGGATCAGGTACCGGAAGAAGAACCAGAGGCTGCCGCCGATAATCAGCATCGCCAGTCCGGCACTGAGCTGCATCTGAGAATAGTCCCGCCAGTTATCGGACCGGAAAACAATATCGAACACCAGCCTGAGCAGCGTGCCTGCTCCGCCGGCAAATATCCCGAGATTAATTATCGCTACGCCGTATAAAAAAAGCCGTTTGGCGCTACTCATACTCACTCCTCATCAGGCTTGTATCTCTTACCGAACCGGCCAGGGAATTTCGAGCGGTTCACGGATTTTCCATCCGCTCCCCGTTTTTTCCACCCGGTACACCTGACGGTACGAATCGACCGACCTGGAAAAAGATGCATTCGGCTCAAAGGAACTGATTTCAAGCGTAATCAGGGCGTAGGAAGGAAATCCTTCCGATTCCATGATTCTCACCCGCCAGACGGCATCGGTTTGTCCGTAGTAGCCTTTCGACCCTACCCACTCATCGAAGGTATCCATCCATTCATTGGCGGACAGGGCTGATTCAGAAAGAAAGGTATAAGCGGTTTCGTAGTCTTTTTCCCGGAGGGCTTCGAAATACCGCATGACCGTCCCTTCCGGCGTATCTGCAGGAGGAAGCGGTGTACTTCCCGGCAGCGTCATGACAAGGATGACAGCCAGTATCACCAGCGCTCCGATTGCCGAACCGAAGCCAATCAGCCATTTTGTCGATGTTTTCATTCCACACACCTCGAACAGTCCTGATTATATCATACCGGTACACGTCAGCACATGGTATAATAAACGGTGAGTCCATGAAACCGCAGACAGGAGGGAAACCATGGAAATCATTGCCCAGGATGAGCAGGTTCAAATCGACCGCTTGACACTCGGACCGTACGGAACGAATTCCTACATCATCACCTGCCGTACCACCGGAGAAAGCGTCCTGGTCGATGCCCCGGCAAAGGCAGACACGCTTATCAAAAGTCTCGCGGGAACAGTTCCGAAATATATCCTGCTGACCCACAACCACGAAGACCACACCGGAGCTCTGAAAAAGGTCAAAGAAAAACTGGGAATACCGGTCGCTGCCCACGAAGCTGATGCCGCCGAACTTCCCGTCACGCCTGACATGTTTCTCAAAGACGGTGATATCCTGAACGTCGGAAAGCTTAGCCTGAAAGTGCTCCACACCCCCGGACACTCGCCGGGGAGCGTCTGTTTCCTCATCGGTGACTGTCTGATTGCCGGCGACACCATATTTTCCGGCGGACCGGGGAAAACGTGGGAACCTGACGAACTCAGACAAATCATTCAGTCCATCACCGAAACAATTTTTTTACTCCCCGATGAGACACGGATTTTTTCAGGTCACGGGCAGCCGACTATCCTGGCGAAAGAAAAAGCCGAATATGCCGTCTTTGCCTCGAAACCGCATGACCCCGGTCTATTCGGTGACATCGTCTGGCTGAAATCATAATACCGACTCATGAAAATACCCGAACTGACAGTACGACCCTGCCTGCCCGCCGATTGTGAACGGCTGGCAGAGCTGCTTGTCGTCCAGAATAAAATCTACGGCAGAAGAGAGTCCGTTCAGGGAGTGACCGAACGGTTGAAACGCCCCGGCTTCGACCCGGAAAAGGACCTTTTCGTCACCGAAAGCGACGGAAGTATCGTCGGTTACGCCTGGAGTACCATAGAAGAGACTATCAGCCGTATTCACCTTCACGGGTGGATATCTCCGGACTACCGCCGCAAAGGAGCAGGACGGAAGCTGCTTAACCTTGTTTCCGGACGGGCGAAAGAACGGGGACTGGCCTCTATTCATACCGGTGTTTACCAGGAAAACCGGCTGGCAAGGGATATCCTGCCGAAACTCGGTTTTTCATACCTCAAGAGGTATATCGAAATGGAGCTCGAGGTACGAACACTTTCTCCGGACAAGCTCGATATGGCTGTCCGTACCTGCCGGCAGCTCGATGGCAGCGAAGAAGCGAGCCTGGCGGAGTTACAGAACCGGGCTTTCCACAACCACTGGGGGTACAACTTGTACACGTACGATACATTCCACTTCGATATCAACCTGAACAACCGCTCGTACCGTGATATCGTCGTTTCGACCGAAGGCAGCCGGATAACAGGCTACTGCTGGACCGAGGTATCGGAATACTACGGACCAACCGGCACTACCAAGCGAGGGACGATCAACATGCTGGGAGTCGACCCGGAATTACAGAACCGCGGAATCGGACGGACCGTGCTTACGGCCGGTCTGGCATACCTGAAAGGGAGAGGCGTTAACCATGTCAGCCTCTCCGTGGATGCCGTCAACAGAAACGCCTGGCGTCTGTACCGCTCTTCTGGCTTCACCGAGTGCGGCAGCATTCTCTGGTATGGGAAAACGGTACGTCAGGAAACCGGAACTCGGTAGCGGCAAATCAGTCGTTCGAACTCACCGGTCAGGGCTCCGGCAACATCCGCCCATGTATACTGTTTCACTGATTCACGAATCGTTTCAGCAGGAGCAAAGCGGGAACCAAGCGCCAGCCCTATCGTTTCCGCAAGGACTGCCGGGCTGTTACCGGCGGTAACGAACCCTGTTTCTCCCTGACGTATGATATTCTTCAGGTCACCGACATCATTGGCCACCACCGGCATGCCGCAGGAAAGCGCTTCCAGGGCAACCAGGCCAAAACTCTCGTAGTATGAAGGCAGGACGCAGACATCAGCTGCCGTATAGTAATACGGCATTGTATCCTGGCTGACCGCTCCGGTGAAAGTCACATTCTCTGCAATACCGCAATCACGGGCAAGCTCCCGGTATGTCTGTATCTCATTATCGCCGTTACCGCCGCCGACAATAACCAGTCGCGTGTCTTTGCCACCCTTTATCAGCGCAACAGCCTTCACCAGGTTAGCGATACCTTTCAGCGGGTCGATTCTTCCGGCAAAAAGGATGATTTTCCCGTTCACCAGTCCGATGCGCTGCCTCGATTCCGCACGATCGAGCGGTCGGAAGAGTTCCATGTTCACGCCGCAGGGAACGACCCCGATTTTTTCCGGGTCGGCATTATAGCGGTTAACGAGTTCACCTTTTTCGCGCTCCGTCGGGGCAATAATCCGGTGAACGCTCTTTACCAGTTCGCCCTCGGTATCGATGCGCAGGTCAGGGTCAGGCTCTCCGACGCCGAAGGTGTTCTTCATTGCGCCGAGGGTGTGAAACATCGTTACGTGAGGTACCTGCCACAATCGGCTGAATTCTTCTCCGGCCAGCGTCGAAATCCAGTAGTGGGTATACACGATATCATATTCGAGATTGTTTTCCTTTCTGAACATCTCAAGATTGGCCGTAAATTCAGGAAGGAGTCCGTGAACGGCGAGCTTATGCAGTTTCGTTCGTTCACCGGCTTCGATATGGATAAGCCGGGCGTTTTCACCCAACTCGAGAACAACCAGATCATCCGGATTGTGAAGACGGGTATAGACATCCACTTTGTGCCCCAGTTTCCCGAGTTCCCTGGCTATTTCAAGAGTATAGACGCTCATGCCGCCGGTATCCTTCGTACCGAGGGTGCCGGCGGGACAACTGTGCGCGCTGATGACGGCAATATTCAAAGAGATTACTCCTGTGTTTTCATGCTACCTGACGGTAATGGTGCAATCGGTCAGGCGGACGTTTTCTCCTCCGAGACGAGACTTGTAAATCTCATCGCCTTTCAGAAAATCGTAGGCTTCCCTGCCTGACTCTATACTTTCTCTGATACTGAGCACTTTACTGAGAAGGCCGATGCTCAGCGAGTCATATTCCTTCTCGAAACCGCTGTTATACAGGTAAATCCTGTTATGATAATCGAAGTACATGATCATCGCTGCCGGAGCCGCATTCAGTTCGAGCACCCCCAGCCGGAACATGCCTGCTTCAGACAGATTATGCCCGAGCGACCTGAAAAACGTCTCTCTCTGTCCGGTAAGAAATTCGGCTTTATCGTCCCGGCTTTCCGTAAACATTCTGAGGAAGGTATCATAACGCTCCTCGACCTCGACAGGCGTGCTGACCGAGTAATAGCGAACGGTGCCGGCTTCTTCGAGCCTCCGCAGTTTCCGCCTTACCTCGTGCCGCTGCTTCGTGTTCAGATATTCGAGATATTCGTCCCAGGTCGGCGGCAGGGGCATTTCCGAAGAAACATCGTTCGGAGTGAACGATACTTCACACCCTCGTGAAACAGCCGTATCGGCGAAGAAATTGAGAACAGTCGAATCGGGACGGAGTGACGGCATTTCGAGGCGGGTAACCCCCTCTTTTTTCAGATGGTCGAGAAGGAGTCCGTAGAATTCGTTTTCTCTCCCCGGCACGGTAATACAATCGAAGTAATCACAGACATCAGGATTTCCAACGAAGGTAACTTCAGCACCTCTTCGCATAAAAGGAGCGATGCCGATAATATTTCCGCCGCTTCGTACTGAAAGGCAGTTGAGTTGGGAGTCACCGCCGAACACACCCCACCATGTCTCCATAAAAACCGGGGTAACAAACAGAGGTTCCCACTTCAAAGGAAGTCCGGAGTCCTGATACAGCGCTTTCAGGCTGGTTAAATTCTCGTTGGTTACAGTATCATTCATTCCTTATTTCAGTGTATC
>CAYSQK010000054.1:0-9791 GCA_964433075.1 uncultured Dehalococcoidales bacterium | reverse complement strand
CCTGGTCTTTGTCTATAAGTTTTTTCACTCTGAGGACAATTTCCCCATTCCTTACTTGGACATCCATATAATCGCCTTCTTCAATTCCAAGCTCTTTTCGGACCGATAATGGTAAGGTTAGCTGAGCTTTTTTCCGTACCTGTATTAGTTCCAACATTGTATGCTCCGATAGTGTGACTTTCCTATTATCCTACTATTCTATTACTTTCTTGTCAACGCGGACACATCGATTCAGTCTGTTATTCTTCAGTCATTAATACTCCTAAATTACCTAAAACTCCGTCCATCCGATAATTTTAGACGAAATAACAGTTGCTGTAGCAATTGTAATAGAGTACCGATAAGGTCTTCGAACTAACAGCATACATAGGAGTGTTTATTATCTGTTGCTTACTGCAATTTACTGATGGATTCTTAGTATGAATTGTTTCTTCTCGAAGAAAAGTTCGGGATGCTTCCCGCGGGGGCTACCATAGAGGAAATTACCCCCTGTTTCCACCACGAAACAGGGGGATTTTTTTACTGTTTGAAAACCAGGTGTAAGTTTGCTTAATCTTTTATTTATAAACATTAACATATAAACGTATTTTTTATGTTTACGGGACTGATTATTCTTGATTATTGACGCCGGATAACTTATGCTTGTAGATGGCATATATTGAAATAATTCACTATCTTTATATTTGTGGCAATCTAACAGGGACACATTACGTCATTGTCAACGAGCAACTCTCGTCCCGATAACAGCATATGGTCACGAGTCGGTAATCACGTTACCGATAAAGCTCAAGCAACTCCTTCTTTCGAGATTTGGGGAATTGTCAGCGACCGACTGAACGTGGCGAAGTATCGCCCTCGTCGTATCAGTGATGCCGAAATAGCAGATGTTTCCTCCAAAAACGGGACAAAGCAGTACATGCTGCGTAATCCGAATAATAACCAGTACCTCAAACTGGGTGAGGAGGAGCTTTTCCTCTGGGACTTGATGGATGGGAAAAACACGGTTAAGGACCTGTTACTGGAATACTTCAGTAAATATAATGAATTTGGGCAACAGGTTTTACTCGCACTGATAGGTCTGTTAAAAAACAACGGTTTCCTTCAGGATAAAGCCCACCCGGTTATGCGTCTGATCTCAGCGAAGATGCAGAAAAGAAAGTTTCTCTTTTTTCTTGTTCGAATATTCAAGTTCTTTATTCACCAGCAATACACGACGAACCGTGTCGACAAATATTTCACATGGCTTTACCGGTACTTTGCCCGGGTATTTTTTACTCGCGCCGGTATAATTATCGGTCTTATTTTTGTGTTAGCTGCTCCCGTTTTCTTTTACTATCTTTTCTTCGTAAAACAAACCGGTCTGCTGCTGACTGCCAACCTTGGGCACCCTCCGTCATCACTCTATGTCATTATTGCCATCCTTCTGGTGTACGGAAGTGTTTTTTTACACGAAATGGCGCATGGCCTGGCAGTTAAGGCCTATGGACGGAAAGTACTCAGGTTCGGCATTGTCATGACGTTCGGAATGCCCATGCCCTTCGTTGATACTACCGATATCTGGATGAAAGGGCGCAGGGCACGCATTGTCGTTTCGTTTGCCGGGCCGTGGTTCAATGGTATTTTAAGCAGTCTTTTGTGTTTTATCGGTCTCCTCCTTCCTGACGGAGATATACGCGCTGTGGTTATTCTTTCCGGCATGCTGAATACCATTTTATTCGTTTTCAATTTAATACCCATGTTTGAATCGGATGGGCATTACATAATCCAGGATTACCTGGGCTTTCCACGTTTACGAAGCGAATCCATCAGTTTCGTAACCCGAGAGATGTGGAAAAAAATACTTCATGCGGAAAAGTGGAACAGGAAAGATGGATTATTGTTTCTTTACGGACTGATGGCTGTATCAGGGATTGTGTTAATGACATTTCTGGGAATAAATATGTGGTTCAGTACGCTGCGGGGGCTTTTTACCAAGATTGCGTCTGAACCGGTGCTGGCACTGGAAATACTGGGGTTTCTGGTACTTATGACACTTGTATTTTCCTTTGTTCGTAATGGATTCCGTTTTACAAAAAAACGGGCACGAATAAAACTACCCGCTCTGGATTAGGAAAGGTGTTATAAGACGAGTTCGATGAAACACTTGGCGATAATGCTGACTGAACGCTGTAATGCACATTGCAGACATTGCTTTGTATCCGATTACACAGAGCAGGGACGTGATATGGCGATTGCGGATGCGCAACGATATATCGGCGAATTTGCCAATGTAACCGGCCCGAACACTCCGTTTACGCTTCATTTTTCCGGAGGCGAAGTTTTTTTGCAGTATAACAGGCTGATAGCACTTACCCGTTATGCGAAAGAAAAAGGCGCCGCCGGTGTGGTGTGTGTAACCAATGGAGCCTGGGGCGAAAACCCGTCTCTGGCTCACCGGTATGCCGGAGAAATGCTGTCAGCCGGAATGAGCCGTGTCAGTTTCAGCATCGATGATTTTCATCAGGAATGTATACCCCTTGATTTTGTGAGGAATGCAATATCGGCCTGCCTGGAAGCAGGTTTGGACATCGGCGTGAAGTGCGTCGTGACCCGTTCTTCACGGCGATTGCATGATGTTATGGCCGGTCTGCGGGATTTACTTATAAATGTCCCTTTGCAGGCGGAAGAATGGGCATACGTTCCCCCTCACAATAATGAGCGAATACCCAGGCATGAATGGATTTTACTGGACCATATACCGCAGGAACATTGTCCGGAGGTAACATTAACCATTCTTCCGGACGGGACGGTTTACCCATGCTGCGGTGCCGGCTGGACATCGAAGCTTATCCTGGGTAATGCCGGGGAAGAGACGCTTGCCGACTTGATTAAGAAAGCCGAATTCGGACACGTATTTTCAATTTTGAGAGATAAAGGCCCGGCTTTCTTCTTTCCCTATTTTAACCGGTCTGAAGCAATCATACCTGCCGGAGGGTATGTGAGTAATTGTCATCTTTGCATGACAATGCTGGAACATCCGGCTTTTCATGAAATATTCCCGAACGCTTTGATGGACTGGAAGAAGGAACGCATTAACGAAGCCTTGGGCGGTCTATGGAATCCGGAAAATACTACAGGCATCCCCTCGAAGGGTTAAATATTCAATAAAAAACAGGAGGAATTCACATGGCAAACGATGCAGAGATGAAGAAATTAGCAGTGAAAGCTATCGAAGACGAAAAATTCGGTGCCGAACTTCTCAATAATCCGGAAAAAGCGGCGGCTTCAATAGGCATTACCTTAACCGCAGATCAAATAGCCAAAATTAAAGCAAAGAAATCTCAGGCTGAGGCAGCAGGTAACCGGGAATCCAAATCAATCATTTTTATCTAGGCTGTTATCAGGTACAGTAGTGATTCTATGTAAACCCTTGTGGGGGGATGCCTGCCCTGTATATACACAGGAGAAACTACATTGAATGAGAAGTACTCAATCCGCCATGAGGCTTTGACGCACGTAATCAGCAGATTTATATCAAAGCCGGCATGGAGTATTGATAGTGTTCAGGGAGAAATACCATCGTGCAGAAAAAGAAAGTTATACTGGTAAATATGCCTTTCGGAGGGTATTCGGTTCCGTACCCTTCAATGGCATTAAGTCTGCTTAAACCTCTGGTGGAGAGAGCCGGGTTCGACTGTGATGTCAGTTACCTGAACGTTGTCTTTAGAGCTCATGTCGGTACGACTGATATATACCGGGTTTCAGATGATGAAATTGATTATGCATCTGTTGCTGAAGAATGGGCATTCGGGAAAATACTCTTCGGTAATGAGTGGGAAGAGTCCGAGAGAGGCAGTATTGACGGTGTGTGTGCCCGGCTTTCGACAAGTAATCCGGACATGCAGCAGTTGAGAGAGTACCTGACGGAACTGCGTGCCAAGGCAGATACTTTTATCCCCGAGGTGCTGGAATCAGTTAACTGGGATGAATACGGCGTCATCGGGTTTACCTCGGTCGTCAGCCAGCAAATAGCTTCTCTTGCCCTGGCAAAACATATCAAGATACGCTGGCCGGACAAAATTATCGCCCTGGGCGGCGCTAATTGTGATGCCGAGCGAGGGATAGCCTTACTTCGCCTGTTTCCATTTGTTGACTGGGTGTTCAGCGGCGAAGCTGACCTTTCTTTCCCTCAGGCCCTTACCAGATACTTCAGCGGGGTTTCTCTCGAAGGTATTCCGGGGGTCTCTTTTCGACAGGATGGTAAAATAATCGACCAGGGCGCAGGGGAACTGGCCGACCTTGAACAATTACCGTGTCCCGACCACAGTGATTATCTTGAAGCAATAAAGAAGTGGCGGCCATTGGATTTCCCTAAGGTTAATCTTTTTCTGGAATCATCACGCGGATGCTGGTGGGGAGATAAATCACGATGCATTTTCTGTGCTTATGACCATCAACGCTCCCATTTTCGCCATAAGCCGGTTTCTCAGGTAATCGATGAAATCAAAAAGGTTAAAGAAACATACGGTATTAACCAAATCATGTTCACCGATGCAATCCTCGACATGGACTTTTTCCATACCCTCTTTCCCTGCCTGCCCGAACAGGCGGGAACTTTGGAGCTGCATGTCATGACCAAGGCCAACTTGAAGCGTGAACACCTGGCGGTCATGAAAGCCGGCGGGGTAGTAGAGTTTCAACCGGGCATTGAAGCTTTGGATACCGAGATGCTTAACTTTATGCATAAAGGGGTCCGGCTTTTACAAATTATCCAACTGCTTAAATGGTCGGTGGAATATGGGATATCATGCCACTGGAATATTCTGTACGGTTTTCCGGGTGAAAATCCCGACGTATACAGCCGCATGTCCCGGCTTATTCCGGAGATAGAGCACTTCGAACCACCCGCCAGGCTTGTTCACCTGTCCCTGCAGCGCTTCAGTCCGCTGGCAGATAACAGCCGGCAATGGGGACAGACCAACGTCAGAGCGATGAAGATATACGAGTCAATCTTCCCGTTTAACCAGCAGGATCTGGATACATTAGCCGAGTTTTTCGATAGTGATTTTCAAAATAAGCCGATGATTGACGGTTATGTACAACCGTTAAGAGAGAAAATAGATAACTGGCAGCACCGCTGGAGGAGAGAAGGAACACGCCCCTTGCTGGTTTTTGAAAAGACCGGTACGGACACACTGCATATTTTCGATACCAGACCAGCTTATTCCGAAAAAAATACCGAATTAAAAGGTGAGATTGCATCAGCCTACCTCGCGTGTGATGCAAGGCGAAAATTTGAGTCTTTATCAGAAGAAATACAGAAGATATACGGCGAAAATTATTCCGGAGATAGTGCTTTACGTAATGAACTCGATGAACTGGTCAAACGGGGATTGATGCTTGAGGAAAACGGCTGGTATATAAGTCTGGCGAATAATCTGGAAGTGATGAAAAAGAATAACAAATCGATTCTGATACAGCTTTTAACCGGCACATTATAAAGCGTGTCTCCATGTTGATGATTTTTAACGAGCGAGTAGGTTACGCAGGAATGTCTGCTGAACAATATGGTTTGGGACGAACCCTTTTTTCGATAACCGATGGATTAATAAGTGATAGAAACGTTGGCGACTCTGAGAGGATATACATAAATGAGAATTGAGAGAATCAGGTTCTGGTCAAAGTGCAGCCTGACAGTCAAAATACTCGCAGTGTTTCTCGCGTTGTCAGTAACTTCATTAGCTTTCATCGGTATACTTGCCTCGATAAATATCAGGGGAATAAGTACCTATGCAATCGATACCCAGGTATCTCTCGGGAACCAGGCTGTCAGCGAAAGTACGGAAGCACTGGAGAATCAGGCTAAAGAAGCTCTCTTGCGGCTGGTCAAAGACCAGGCTGCACTCAGCAACACGATATTCGAAAAAATTGGTGCGGATCTCAACCTGGTGTCAGCGTATGCTTCGAGTGTATGGAGTAATCCGTTACAGATTGATGAACAGAGTACACTGTCTTCAAACGAAATGCCTTTAGACCCCTATGCGGCGTCGGTGTATCTTCTGGCTCCCGGTGTTGATTTTAACTCAGTCGCTGAAGAAGTCAGCCTTTCAAGGAAAATGGATGAGCTTTTTAAACCCCTTCTGGCTGACAGTCCCGAACTGGCCTGGATATACATCGGTACAGAGTCCGGAATACTACGGTTATATCCATGGACTGATGATGTTTCTGATGAGTTTGATCCCAGGGACCGTACGTGGTATCAGCATGCAGTCCAGACGGGTAAGACAGGCTGGACAGAACTCTACGTCGATGCCGGCGGTCAGGGTCTGACAGTTACATGCTCCAGACCTATTTATGATAATGAAGACAGATTAATCGGGGTTGCGGCTGTTGATGTTACCCTTGAAACAGTAAATGAGCGAATAATCAGTACCCAGGTGGGTGACCTTGGCTACGGATTTCTCATTGATGAGTATGGTGATGTGGTTGCCCGCCCGGGTCTTTCTCCGGGAGATAAAAGGTGGGATGAAAGCTTTACAACCGAAAACATGCTCGAAAGCAGTAATCAGGACCTCAGAACCATTGCTTTCGATATGACTGCAGGGAATTCAGGTGTAGCCGAAGCCATGTTTGATGATGGCGAGAAGTACGTTGCCTATGCTCCGATTACCAGTACCGGCTGGAGTATCGGACTAGTGATGCCGGTCGGTGAAATTATCGCACCGGCGGTGGCGACCGGAGAAACAATAGCTGCTTCAATGGAAGCCGCCAGAGTGAACATTACTCAACAGATAGAGCGGACGCAGACCATTTTCATTCTGGTGTTTCTGGTGCTCATTCTTACGGTCATCGGTCTGGCTTTCTGGTTAGCCAAGACAATCAGCAAGCCAATTTTGTCAATTACTGCGGCAGCTCAATCGATGGAAAAGGGAACGCTTTCTGAAGAAGACATTGCCAGGCTCAATCAGAGTCAGGGAGAGGATGAAGTGGCCACCTTGAGCAGGGTTTTTGCGAAGATGGCTGTTGAGGTAGAGGCACGGGAAACCCGTTTGAAGAAACACGTGGAAGAATTACGCATCGAGATAGACCATTCCAAGAGAGCCCGACAAGTGGCGGAAATAACTGATACGGACTACTTCCAGTATCTTAAGAAGAAAGCAAAGGAGATGAGAAACGAGAAAGAATAAAGGCGGATTTAGAGACTGCACTCATCACATTCTCCATTTTTGTGCAAACCCGAGTCTATTTCCAAGGTAAAGCAGAAGGGAAACAGCAATGGTACATTACCAGCGCTAAAACAAGAGGAGGTTTAAAATGTCTAAAATTGTGTCAGTTCACTCATTCCGGGGGGGCACCGGCAAATCCAACATCACGGCCAACGTAGCTTCTCTTATTGCTGAAAAGGGGAAACGAACAGGTATTATCGATACCGATATCCAGTCTCCCGGTATTCATGTTATTTTTGGCCTGGAAGAAGAGAAGATGGACAAATCCCTCAACGACTATCTCTGGGGGAAATGCCCCGTCGAGCAGACTGCTTATGACGTCAGCCCCATACTTAAAATGGGAGAGGGAGAATTAGCTGTCATGAGCGGAGGGATGTACCTTATCCCTTCCAGCTTGCGGGCCGGTGAGATTGCAAAAGTATTGAGAGAAGGCTATGATGTCAATTTGCTTAATGACGGCTTCAGGGAGTTAACACGTAAGCTGGAGCTGGACTACCTTTTCATCGATACCCATCCGGGACTGAATGAAGAGACGCTGTTGTCAATCAGTATTTCTGATGTTTTACTCATAATCATGCGCCCTGACCAGCAGGACTATCAGGGGACTGCCGTCACGGTCGATGTGGCGAGAAAACTGGATGTCCCCTGTGTGATGATGGTGGTAAACAAGGTATTGCCGAGTTACGATTTCGATGAACTGCAGAAAAAAGTTGAAGAGACGTATAACGTTCCTGTTGCCGGAGTGTTACCGGAATCCGACGAGATGTTAGCGCTGGGAAGCAGCGGCGTTTTCAGCTTGAAGTACCCGGACCACCGCCTCACCAGAACATTGAGGAGCATCGCAGAACAGATTATGGCAGAGTGAGGAGGAGAATATGAGCGGATTATTCGACAGATTAGGACATGAGTTGAACAGCCGCGAGAAAGCCGCCGGACTGAGCATGGCTGATGTTCTCAGTCTACCCGACGAATTGCGTAAACTGTTTAACTGGATGATGCGGCAGGAGGAAGTTAGTATCGACGATGTCGTGACTCATCTGGGAAACGATGAATCGACGGTACAACGAACGTTGTCATCACTGGTAGAAAAAGGATTTATTCGTCAGATGGAAGTAAAAGGACAATTTCGTTATAAGGTCCGCCTGGCGCCAAAAAGGGGGCGGGAAGTGCCGCTAAATATCTGGCAGGCTCTTGATGAAAAGACCCAAAAGGAGGGTGGGGAATGAATTGTATACATTGCGGTAAACCTGCCCAGGGAATATGCCGTTTCTGTGGACGGGCACTGTGTAAAGAATGTGCCCAGAGTATGCCTTTTATCATCACGATTTATGTCGGTGAGAAAAAAACACCGAAAGCGATTGTGGTAGCCGATACATTTTATTGCGGTATTTGTAAGCCGCAACCGGAACCGATTGATATGCCGGAACTGGAATAACCAAAAAGGTATTCACATGACAGCCCGAAGTACGGCTCATCCAGGGGCGGAATGTCAGATTTGGGTTGGTATGTGTGCTTCAACACAATCCCCTTGTTTTGGCTTTGAAACAGGGGGATTATTGTTCCAACAGTACCTACTTTCTACGGTATTTCGAGTAATGTTCCCAGTTTTCCCAGTACTTCTTCTATAGTCTCGTCGGGCAGTGTGGATATCAGTTCCGCATTTCTTACTCGCCAGTCGAGGTTCTTAACCTGATCAGAGAGAATTGCACCGGTTGCAGGTAACCCTTCTGGAATAAGTACTTCAAAAGGGTATCCTTTGATCTGATTAGTGACTGGACACAGGATAGCAAGTCCGGTTTTCCTGTTATAACTTCCCGGTGAAAGAACAACAGCCGGACGGCGTCCGGCTTGTTCGTGTCCTGCCTGGGGATTCAGGGAGATCCAGATCATATCTCCGCGATGAGGTACGAACGTATGGGGATTTACCATAATTCATTTCCTATCGAGTTGCCGGTATCGACCTCATGGTGAAGATTTTCTTCAGTTATCTTTGTCAGAAGTTGATCAAGAGTAAGTTTTGGTTTTGAAACAGGCGTTACCATAAGTTTTCCCTCATCCATTGAAACCTCGACAGGCGATTCATTTTGAAGGCCAATCTCGTCAGCAAAGGACTTGGGGATTCGTAATGCCAGGCTGTTACCCCATTTCTGTATTCTTGTTTTCATATCGAACCTTCGCTAATGTATCTACAATGAAGATACATTAATCGGCAGTGTTTGTCAAGTGTTTTGACAATACACAATATTTTACATATAATGAATGTGTAATAATATGTGGAGTATTACATATGGCTAAGAAAGTGATTCAGGTACCAGTCGATGAGACTCTGCTTACCGAGCTTGACAGGCTGTCCAGAAAAAAGTCCGAAGCGAGGTCGGAGATTATTCGTCGGGCATGCCGGCAATATCTGGAAAAGGTGGAAATCGAAGAGATGGATATCAGGTATCAGCAGGGTTACCGGAGGCTGCCCGAGGATTCCGGATTGGCAGAAGCTCAAATACTACTCACCCACGAAGTATTACCTGAGGAGACATGGTAAATGAGACGAGGTGAAATCTGGTGGGCTGAACTGCCGCTGCCTGCCGG
>CAYSQK010000053.1:0-9952 GCA_964433075.1 uncultured Dehalococcoidales bacterium | reverse complement strand
GTAGTCGTCGACGAGTTCCTGCTGGTTAATTGCCAGGTTCATGGCGTACCGAATCCTGATATCGCTGAAGGGCAGGTCCGGGTTATCGAGCCTGGGCCATACGGTGAAGAAGGATGAACTCGGATGCTCTTTGTGAAGCAGTTCAGGAATATTTGTCTTCAGTTCGTCGACGGTTTCCCAGTCGCTGAGGGTCATGTGGATAGAGGCAGCCATGTCCACCTGGCCGGTTCTGAAAGCGGCCGTCTGGGTGGAGGCGTCAGGAATGATAACTTCGTGCAGTCCGTCAGCGTAGGGCAGGCGGTTTTCAGGGTGAAGCGGGTCGAACTGCCAGTAATTTTCGTTTCTCTTGTAGTCGATATAACTGCTTACTGCGTAGTCATTAACAATGTACGGTCCGGTACCGATAAGCTGGTTCCATTCGGTGAGCGGTTCACCGCCGTTCGCCTCGACGGCGTCAGGGCAGAGGAACCAGGTATGGTCACCGATAACGTTCGCCATAATACCCTGGTGTTCGGGTTTGACTTTGACTTCAACGGTATACCTGTCGATAGCTCTGGTTGAAATCGGAGCTTTTCCGAGCGTGGCATACGCATTGTAGTTGTAGGCGAGAGGTGAGGAAAAATGCCTGTCGAGATTCCAGACGATATCATCTGCCGTCAGTTCTCTGCCGTTAGCCGGGGCTTTGTCCCACCAGTGAATGCCCTGGCGGATGTGGTAGATGAACGTGTCTTCGTCGGGCATTTCCCAGCTTTCAGCGAGTCGCCCGGTCAGTTCATCAATGAAACCGCCGTACCCGAGTGTCCAGTCATTTTCCTGGGTGCCGGCGGGGCCTTTCTTCCAGTCGCCGCCGAGCAGCTCTTCACATACCATCGATGCGCAGAACATGTCCGATTTTGCCGCGTAGTCCCAGGTATTCCAGTCGGACGTACGGACTCTGTTATGGATCCCTCCGTATTTCGGTTCGAGACGGTCGGCATAGACGGTTGTTTCGCCCTCCCCGGGCTTTTCCGTTTCAGTTTCTTCTTTGCCGCATGATGCTATCACGAGCGATACCATCATCAGGCCGGTTAACAGGAAATAGAGGAATTTTTTACTCACAATCCTTGCGCTCCTTTCGTGCTTCTTTTTCTACGGTTCGGTGGAGAAACCGAGTGAAAAAGATGAGAAATTTTGAGCCTCATACTATCATTGTGTGTCGTTAATGTCAAATACACAACAAAGATGGATTTACGTGTCATAAAAAGTACTCAGAGATGGAAAAGAGGGTTATTTTACTACTGTTCGCTGTCGCCGGCGGCAAGGGTTTCGACCATGCTGCAGTACAGACCTTTGGCTGCCATCAGTTCGTCATGGGTGCCGGTTTCGGCAATACGGCCGTGGTCGAGGACGATAATGCGGTCGACATCCCTGACGGTAGACAGGCGGTGGGCAATGATGATGCAGGTGCGTCCTTTGGTTATTTTTTCAAGTGATTTCTGGATAATACGTTCCGTAGCGGTATCGATGTTCGATGTCGCTTCGTCAAGAATCAGGACAGGCGGGTCAGCCAGAATCGCTCTGGTGAGGCAGATAAGCTGGCGCTGTCCGGGACTGAGGGTAGTGCCCCGTTCGCCGACACTCGTTTCGTACGCGTTTTCCATGTGTGAAATGATATCGTGAGAGCCGGTTGCCCTGGCGGCGGCGATGATTTCTTCGCGGGACGCATCGAGCTTTCCGTCACGAATGTTATCTTCTATTGTTCCGGAAAAGAGGAAGGGGTCCTGGGGAACGAAGCCAATCTGCTGCCGCAGTGATTCCTGAGTGACGGCAGTGATGTTCACCCCGTCGAGAAGGATTTCTCCCCGGTTGATTTCATAGAATCGGCAGATGAGCCCGGCGATGCTGCTTTTCCCGGCACCAGTGCGTCCGACGACCGCGACCGTTTCGCCTTTACCGATTTTCAGGTTGATGTCATGGAGAATTTCAACGGCAGGGTCATACCCGAAACTGACATTTCTGAATTCAATAGTTCCGCCGGCTTTCTGCATCGTCCGGGCGTGCGGAGCATCCTCGATTTCCGGTTTGACGTCGATAAGCTCGAAAATCCGGGAGCCGGAAGCCATGGCGCGCTGGATTTCCGTGTACATGGTGGCAAGCTGCTGGACAGGCTGGGCAACCCGCTGAATGTAGAGGAGGAAGGCCAGCAGGAATCCGACCGGCATGGTTCCGTCCAGCACCTGAAAGCCGCCGAAGATGAGGACGATGACATACGAGCCGTCGGTCAGAATCTGAGTCAGGGGCATTATCATTCCCTGGAGCAAAGCGGCTTTCTTATTGGCTTCAAGGTTGGCCTTGTTGACCTCGTCGAAGTTCTTTACGTTTCTGTTTTCGCGGGAAAGATTCTGCGTGACCCGTACGCCGGAAATACTTTCCTGAAGGTTATCATTGACCATGGCAATGGCACGGCGGGCAAGGACGAAAGCTTTTCGGGCATGCTGCTGCCATATGACGACGATTATAACGAGCACCGGGAGGGTTGCCATGGAGAGGAGGGCAAGTTGCCAGTTGAGGGATACCATGATGGCAATGATGCCGATAAGGGTGACGAGGTTAACGGCGACCATGATAAAGTCCTGCGAGACGAGCATCTGAAGCTGGTCGACATCGTTCTGAACGCGGGACATGATTTTGCCGATTTTATTACGGTCGAAGAAGCTCATCGAGCAATCGTGGAGGTGGCTGAACATGGTTACCCGCATTTTCATGAGGATGCCCTGGGCGGTATAGGAGAGGTGGAGCGTTTCGAGGTACTGGGCGACCCACGTGAGGAGGAGAATACCGAGATAGAGGAGGGACGCGATTGTCAGGCCGTCGAAATTGCCTTCGATAATACGGTTGGTTGCCATGGCGACAACGAGAGGGGTGACCAGGTTGGCGGCGGTCCGGAGCAGAATACCGAAGGCCCCGATAACGAGATGCCATTTCATGTCAGCCATGAAGGCAAATACCCGCTTCAGGATACTGCGGTCGTAAATCCTGCCGAGAATATCATCGGTTTCGCCGGAGTCGATTGCTCCGCGAAGCTGCTGTCCGCCCGAAACCGGGCTACCGCTCGCCATCTGATGTATCTCCTTCCGGTGTTTTGTCCTGCCCGGCTGATGACTGACCTTCGACGATTTCACGATACTGCCCGTTCATCGCCAGCAAAGCCGCGTGGGTACCCTGCTCGATAATCCGTCCGTCTTTCAGGACGAGGATAAGGCCGGCATTCCGAATAATCGGCAACCGGTGGGTAATGACGAAGGTGGTACGCCCTTCGATGAGTTTATTCATCGCCCGGAGTATCAGGTGTTCGGTCTCGGCATCGACACTCGAAGTCGAATCGTCGAGAATCAGGACAGCCGGATTGACGAGGAGTGACCGGGCGATGGCGATGCGCTGTTTCTCGCCGCCGGAGAGGGTGACGCCGCGTTCTCCGACCCAGGTATCGTAGCCTTTGGGAAGGCTCATGATGAAGTCGTGAATCTGAGCTGTCTTCGCGGCCGATTCAATCTGCTCCCGGGAAGCATCCGGGGCGCCGTAGGCGATATTGTCGCGGATGGTTTCCGAGAAGAGAAAGATATCCTGCTGGGTGACGACAACATTTTTCCGGAGAGAAGCGAGGGTGACGTCACGGATATCGTGACCGTCGATGGTAATGCTTCCGCCGGTGACATCGTAGAACCTCGATATCAGGTTGATAATGGTCGTCTTGCCGCTGCCGGAGCCGCCGACGAGAGCGACCATTTTACCGGGTTCGACATTGAAGGTAATATCGCTGAGCACCGATGTCCCGGTGCCGTAGCTGAAACTGACGTTTTTGAATTCGACATTCCCGTTTACCCTGCCCAGTTCGACCGCATCCGGTTTGTCTTTGATGAGAGGCTCCGTATCGAGTATCTCGAAAATCCGGGTACCGGCGGAAATGGTACGGGAAATCATGGCGGCCAGCTGACCGAGGCGGGAGACGAACCCGGCCATCATGCCCAGGTAGAGGATGAACTGGGTAATGCCGCCGATGGTGAGACTGCCGTCGATAACCTGTTTGCCCCCGAACCAGAGGACAATCACGGTGGGGAGGCTGACCAGAATCGTCATGACCGGCGTGTAGACTGCCTGGATGCGGGCAGCCGCCATTTGTTCGCCGTAGAGCGATTCTGCCTGTGAAGAGAATTTTCCGATTTCGCGGCTTTGCAGGGTGAAGGCTTTCACGACCCTGACGCCGAAAAGGCTTTCCTGGAGGGTAACGCCGAGTACGCCTATCCACTGCTGTACCTTCGCCCATATCGGGCGCAGCTTTCCGCTGACGAAGAGTGTCTGCCAGAAAATAACCGGCATGAATGTCAGGGTCAGAAGGGCAAGCTGCCAGTTCAGAGAAATGAGGAGGCCGACGACTCCGAAAACAATGATAAAAATCTGGATGAGATTAAGGATTCCGGCGCTCAGAAAGGTGCGGGCGGCTTCGATATCGGCGGTGCACCGGGACATAATCTGACCGGTCTGGGCTTTATCGTAGTACGCGAAACCGAGTTTATGGAGGTGGTCGTAGAGGGTGTTACGGATATCATACGATGCCTGCTGCGAGACGAGCTGGGTGATATAGGTATCGCCGAACCGGCCGGCGCTACGGAGAAGGGTTGTTCCGAGGAGAATGAGCGCCAGGGTGACGATGGTGGTCCGGCTGCCGGAGGTAACGGCGGTATCGATGCCGTTACCAAGAAGCCGCGGTATTACGAGCCCGCCGACGGTGCTGACGGTGATGCAGATAAACCCGAGGAGCAGGGTTGCCCATCGTTTTTTCACGAAGACCAGCAATCTCAGTATTATTTTCATACAGAGGTACCTGCCGCTCCCTGTATATGCACTTCAGATACTTGATTGTGAAGATAGTATCACGAAAACAACTGCCGGGCAAGAAAACGGGCGGTCGTTTCGGTGCTGGGTATACCTATCGGCCGGGTTTTATCTTCAGGGGAATGCCTGAAACCATGAGATAGACTTCGTCGCAGAACTCAGCGAGGAGCTTGTTGGCTCTGCCGAGAGCGTCGCGGTAGAACCGGCCGGCTTCATTGTCCGGAACGAGTCCGAGGCCGACTTCGTTGGTGACGATGAGGAATTCCTTATCGAGGTGTTTCATCGTTTCGATGAGTTCGGAAATTTCCTCGAGTACCGCTTTTTCGATATCCTGCTGGTCGAGGTGTTCGCCGAAGCGATTGAACACGGCGTTGACGAGCAGGGTTATGTCGTCGATGAGGATGACTTCTTCATCCGAAAGGGTAACCCGGATTGCCCGGCCGACCTTCGAGGGGGTTTCGAGGGTGGTCCAGAAGGACGGACGGCTGCGTTTGTGAGCTTCGATGCGAAGCCTCATTTCGTCGTCATATGCTTCGGCAGTGGCGACAAACATCACCTTTTTGCCGGATTTTTCAGCTCTTTCCTGGGCGTAGCTGCTCTTGCCGCTCCGGGCGCCGCCGGTAATCAGTGTTTTAATGGTGGGACCTCCGATGGTTACTTATCTACCAGTGTACTCTTTTGAATTTCGAGAAACCAGTAGCCGTTATGGAAGCGGTGTTCGGCGGTTTCGATGCTGATTCGCCGGCTGAAGAGGGGGGCGTTCACAACCAGGGTATGATATTCGCCCGCTTCGCCGCAGGTGGTGATATCAGACGTTTTCTGCATTTCTTTCAGATGAGCGTAGAATGAAGAATCGATTTTCCTGCCGAGCCACTCTTCGCCGAAATACTTCTCGTTGCAGGCGACGATAACGGCTTCGATGCCGCTTTCTATGATGTTGGTAAGCGCCGTATCCTGGGCCATACCCCACGCCGGAAGGAAGGCTTCGATGCCGGACCGTTTGCAGATATTGACGACCCATTCGCGGTGACCTTCGAGGTCGATGTCCCCGAAGACGCCGCCTTCGATGCCGTCTGCCTTCATTTTTTCGATTGCTTTCGTATAATCATCGGCATAGGTATCGGCGCCGGCAGGAGTTCGAAGCAGTTTTACTCCGGCGGCTTCCGCCTGCTGCTCAAGGACACTCGAGGGAAAGCGGTGGACGAACGACCACCGGCCGTCCTCGTTCATCATGTTCATGAAATGAGTGACGTTCAGCCCGCTCTGCTGAGCCAGCAGGCAGGCGTAGCAGCTGTCTTTTCCGCCGCTCCAGGATATAAAAACGTTTTTCATTTTTTACCTTCAGTACGGTTCTTTCAAATCGCCGAGGTGAGACGTATCGTTCAGCAAACTGAGGATGACCCGCTCACCGTAGGTCGAGACGATTGTCAGAGACGCGTTATCGATTCTTATTTTCGGCCAGTGCACCTGCCCGATTCCCAGCAGGGAGCAGACCATTGTTTTGATGACGCCGCCGTGGGTGACGACGAGAATCGTTGAGTCTTCAGGGTAGCCGGCAAGGGATTTCAGGAAGGATTCAGACCGGTCGACGAATCCGAGAAACGTTTCTCCTTCGGGAAAGACAATGCCGGTGTGGAAGTTGAAGAGCGAGGCAGCGATTTCCGGGTAAGCGGCTTTGAGTTCGCCGTAGGTCATGCCTTCGGCGAGACCGTAATTCATTTCCCGCAGGTCAGCGGACGTCCGGATTTCGATATTGCGGCTGCCGACAGCTGCCTGCGCCGTCGAAAGCGTCCGTTTCAGGTCGCTGGCGAAAACGGCATCGATTTTCTCGCCGGCGAGCCGTTCACCGACCCGTTCAACCTGGCGGGTGCCTTTTTCATTCAGGTCGTTATCGGTATGCCCCTGAATACGATGCACGATATTCCATTCGGTTATTCCGTGCCTGACCAGCAGTAAACGTGCCAATGATAAATCTCCTCTACACGAACAATCCGTTCCAGGCGATGATACTGAAAAGCAGCAGCGTTCCGGATTCCGCAAGTTCGTTGATTGCGCCGTAGGTATCTCCGGTAAGTCCGGCGAACTTGTGCCTGAAATAGGCGGCAAGCAGGGTGACGAACAGCCACAGGACCAGGACGGCGATACCCGCGAGATAATAATACCGTAAACCGGCCCACCATGTCAGCAGAACAGCCAGGACGAGGGTAATCAGGGTGGCAATACAGAGGCCGGGGCGGCCGGCGGCATCCTTGAAGGCTTTTCCCAGTCCTTCTTTATGGGCGTAGGGGAAAGCGGAGATGGCGTAGGCCATCGCCCACCGTCCGAAAACGGCGGTCAGCACCAGCACCGGGGCAATCATGCCGCGTGGGACGGCGTTGAGGAGGATGAATTTGACGAGCAGCAGGAGGACGAGGCTGACAACGCCGAAGGCGCCGGAGCGGCTGTCATGCATGACTTTCCACCGGTCTTCGGGCGACTTGTTGCCGGCGAGGCCGTCGAAGGTATCGGCCAGCCCGTCGAGGTGCATGGCGCCGGTTATCAAAACCATGGCAACGACGGTCAGGCCGTTCGAGACAGCCGGCGGGAGGAAGAGATTGAAGAGCCAGTTCAGGCCGGCCAGGATGAGGCCGATGACGAGGCCGGCAGCGGGAAACCACCGGGTAGAGCGGCCGACGTCTTCAGTCGTTTCGTTCTTCGGCCAGGGCAGGCGGAAGACGGTCAGAAATTTCAGAGCTGAGAAAAATCCCACGGTTCTACTCGCTTTCCGAGACTCCGGCTTCAGCGAACGTGGACATGCCGGAGAGTACGTTTACGGCGGTTTCACAGAGGAAAATGGCGAGGGCGGCGCCGGTTCCTTCTCCAAGTCTCATGCCGAGGTTGAGGAGTGGCTGAAGGCCGAGGTGTTCGAGGATGTATTTGTGGCCGGATTCGGCGGAAACGTGAGAAGCGACCATGTAGTCTTTCGCCTGAGGTGCGAGGGCAGCGGCGACGAGGGCGGCAGCGCCGGAGATGAAGCCGTCGATGACGACAGTGACGCCGCCGGCGGCGGCACCGAGGATGACGCCGGCGAGACCGCCGATTTCATACCCGCCGACTTTTGCCAGGACATCGAGCGGATTCGAGGTATCGGGTTTATTGACGGCGAGGGCTTTTTCGACGATGGCTGTTTTGTGGGCAAGCTGCTCATCGGAAATGCCGGTGCCGCGGCCGGTTACTTCGGAAGGTTTCCGGCCGGTGAGGGCGACGCAAATGGCGCTGCTCGGGGTGGTGTTGCCGATACCCATATCGCCGGTGCCGACGATATCAAGCCCCTTTTTAATTTCCGCGGTGACGATTTCTATTCCGGTCTCGATTGCTTTTTCGGCCTGGTCGAGGGTCATGGCCGGGCCGGCGGCAATATTGCCGGTACCGGGGGCGACTTTCCTCGAGATGAGGTCAGGGGTTGCTTTGATGGCGCAGGCAACACCGATATCGATGATGACATTGCGGGCGCCGGCCTGTTTACCGATGATATTGATAGCGGCGCCGCCGGCGAGGAAGTTCTCGACCATCTGGGCGGTGACTTCCTGAGGCCAGTTGCCGACGCCTTCATTAACGACGCCGTGGTCACCGGCCATGGTGATGACGGCCTTATGATTGATGACAGGGAACGGTTTTCCCTGGATACCGGCGATTTGAACGGACAGGTCTTCGAGTCGGCCGAGGCTGCCTTCCGGTTTGGTAAGCTGCGCCTGCCGGGAGCGGGCGGCATCCATGGCGGCGGTATCGAGCGGTTTAATCATTTTGATGGTTCTGGTGATGAGTTCGGACATCAGACATTTCTCCTTTATTATTAAACAAGTAAAATTGATTAAACTAATATTAACTTTTTTACAGGCATAATGCAAGGGGGTATTTTGAAAAAAGGAGAAATATCGGAGCTGCCGAAGGGAGCGTGGTAAAGGTGGAGTTGAAATACAGCCGGTATCAGTGTACCGGCTGCGTGGTATCCGTTACCTTTCGGCCAGTTTCTGTCCTGCCTCATATGCCTGTTTGAGATATTCGGGGTGGTCGTTGATGGCGCCGAGTTCATCGACGCTTCTGATGAGCATATCGCCGGCGTATTCGACGTCGATAATGATGAAGAAGGTTTTCACGACGAGGAGAATAGCGTCGAAGAGGTTTTTGTACTTCGTGCCGCCGACGGCGATGAGGAAGCCTTTTCTCGGTTTGTCTTCGCCGAGGGGAGGCCGTTTGAGGACGTACTTGTTGACCCATTTCGCCTGGAATCGGTCAATCATGGCTTTCATCGGGGCGGTCATGTCCATGAACTGCATGGGCGAGGCGAGGACAATGACATCGGCTTTTTCGAATTCGGGATAGATATCCCGCATGTCGTCTTTAAGGATACACTCACCGTCCTTGAGGCAGGCGTCGCAGTGCTGGCAGCCGACGAATTTCATCCTGTTCAGGACAATCGTTTTCGTTTCCGCGCCTTTATCGGCGGCTCCCCTGAGTAATTCTGCCAGGAGGACATCCGTATTTCCATTGCGCCGGGGGCTGCCGGCCACTCCCAGTACTCTCATTCCGCACCTCACAATGTTGTTAATAATGGTTAACTCCGGATTCTGCCGGAGGGAAAAGGTTAGTCTTTGACCAGGACGAGACGGTATTCCTTCTGGCCTTTTCTGAGGACAACGGCTTTGCCTTCGATGGCGTCGCTGACGGTGATGGTCCGTTTCACATCCGTTTCCCTGATATTCTGGACGTTGATACCGCCGCCTTCGATGGTGCGGCGGGCTTCGCCCTTCGATTTGGCGAGGCCGGCCTTGACGATGAGGTCGGCGAGGGACATCCCTTCGCCGGCGATTTCATCCGGTGTCACTTCGATTGACGGGGCGGCGGCGAAGATATCCCGAATGTCCTTCAAGCTGAGGTTGGCAACGCTGCCGCCGAAGAGAACCTGGCTGGCTTCTTCGGCTTTCCGGAGGGCATTATCGCCGTGGACCATGCGGGTGACTTCCTGTGCCAGTTTCCGCTGGGCCTCCCGTTTTTCAGGATGATTTTCCACCCCTTGTCCGAGCGCTTCGATTTCCGTCTG